>NHDG01000045.1 GCA_002167285.1 Planctomycetia bacterium TMED53 | reverse complement strand
TAGTATTGCCCCAAAGTCAGATTGATTCTCTCTTTTCTTATCACATTGATTGATTTATGCTGCAGGTTACCAAAATTATCCTCTACCTTAATCTGTATTAGGTTTGCTCCTGGTTTTAGTTCGACCTTAGATTCAAAATACCCATTAATATCAATTTCAGTATCCTGACTGTTAACCAGTAACAGGCTAATGCCGCTCTCATCTGACACAGTTCCCTTTACCAAAATCTCAGACGTTTTCTGCTTGACCTTAAAACCACGGATAGTAGGTGGAGAATAAATAGTAATTTTGGGAGGTTCGTTGTCAGTATGATTTACTTCGTTATTTAACCCATCAGCTGAGGATGCCAACGAACTCGGGTGAGGCAAGACTTCAACATCTTTTTTTCGTCGTTTCCTTTTTATTAGTTGAGTTAAGTTTCCTGGGCTGTCATATTTAACTTCTATTCCTCTTGCTTCTAGGGCAGGAATGTAAGTTGATAAAGTGGTGTTATTGAGGGGATTTTTTTTGAGGCTTAGACTACGAATCGATAAACTTTCGTCCATAAACTGAGAAATATTACTAATTTTGTTATCATCTAAGGCTATGTTTTGTAGAAACTCTAATTCAGAGAATGATGGCAAATTTTGTATATTATTAAAACTTAGATTAAGATGCTTCATTGACTTTAAATTTGATAGTGTTTCGATATTCTCAATTGAATTACGACCCAGATTAAAATCATACAAAAGTGTAAGCTTTTTCAAGTCAGGAATTTCAGAGATTTTATTGTTATCAAGAGCACACCATCGTAGATTCTCAAAACTCGAAATAATTGAAATGTTAGAGATCTGATTATGGGCAAGACCTAAATGAGTCAGATTTCTTAGGTTGGCGAGGGGGTTAATATCTTTTATTTCATTGACGGATAAAATTAGGTGCCGAAGATCAGTTAATTTTGCCAAACTTTCCAGATCAACAATTTTATTATTATCTATCAAAAGACGAGTGATTTTTTTTAGGTTAGATAAGTTTTCAATTTCCTGAATCTTATTGTTTGTTAAGTGGAGTGAAGTTAGGTTGATGCAATACTCAATTCCTACCAAGTGAATTATCCCTAGATCTTTAGCGTCCAACTCAGTCAACCTCTCTAAATCCTCTTTCTTCAGCAGTTCCGTTGGGATTCCTAAAGCATCCCTAATAGCCTTCTCTAAATTGGCATCTTTGAATAAAATTACACCTTCAGGCATATCATATTCTACTTTAATTCCTCTAGCTTCTAATGCAGGAATGTGAGTGGATAAGGCTGTGTTGGAGAGAGGGTTGTTTTGGAGTCTTATCGTACCTGAGATATTAGCATTTTGGACAATTGATAAGATGTTATTGATTCTATTCCCACTTAAATCAAGGTATGACAGTTTATTGAATTTTGAAAAAATTGAAATATCAACTACATTATTATTCTGCAACGAAATTGACGTTAGATCGACAAGATTAGACAGAGAATTAATATCATCTATGTTATTCTCGTGAAGACCAAGACGCCACAGCTTTGTTAGTCTCGATAACGGACTGATATCTTTAATTGTGTTTCCTCTCAAATCGATATGCTCAAGATTAGTCAAATTAGTAAGGGGAGTAAGATCTTTCATGTCTACGGACTTACCTTGATTGATTATCAAGGTCGTCAATTGAGTTAAATTTGAGAGAGGTTTAAGATTTTTCACCTCACTATTCCACATACGAAGTTCGGAAAGTTTTTGTAAGTTTGATAATGGAGTAATGTCATTTATCTGATCACCAGCTAAAGTAAGTTGTAAAAGGTTGATACAGTTTTCTATACCTGTTAAGTCGGAAATTTTATCACCTTCTTTTCCGTCATGATGTAGATTCTCGATCTTTTCCAAATCCTCTTTCTTCAGCAGTTCAGTTGGTATTTCTAAAGCGTCTCTAATAGCTTTCTCTAAATTGGCATCTTTGAATAACACTGCACCTTCGGGTATCTCATATTTAACTGTGATCCCTCGAACTTGTAATGCAGGAATGTGAGTGGATAAGGCTGTGTTGGAAAGAGGATTGTTTTCGAGTCTTATTGTGCCTGAGATACCAGTGTTTTCCAGCAATGGTGAAATGTCGCTAATTTGATTATTATTTATTAGAATCTCATTTAGGTTGGCTAGCGAACTGATGGGAGTTATATCGCTGATAATGTTATCGTAAAGCCATAGAGATTCAAGCTTTACTAAAGGAGTAAGAGGTGTAATATCTATAATCTGGTTAGTGTTGAGAGACAGGTTAGTCAAATTAGTCAGCTTGGTTAAAGGATGTGTACCACTTAGCTGGTTTCCATGGAGATCCAACGTGGATAAGTTAGTTAAATTGGAAAGAAATTTTGCGTCAATCAGCTGATTGTTTCCAAGATCCAGCCAAGTCAGATCAGTTAAGTTAGTCAAAGGACTAGCATCGCTTAGACTATTGTCGCTAAGGTGAAGCCATGTCAAATTAGTCAGGTTTGCCAAGGGGACGATATTGCTTAGCTGATTACCCTTGAGATTCAATTTCCTTAAATTAGTTAAGGATGCCAGTGGGCTAATATCGTAGATCCTGTTATGATAAAGTTCGATCTTCGTTAAGTTAGTCAGAAGAGCTAAAGAGGTTACATCGATTATTTGATTGTGTCCTAATTCTAGGCTGGTCAGGCTAATACAGTGTTCAATTCCAGTTAAGTCAGTAATCCTAAACTCTTCTTTCCCTGTAGCCTTCAATTCCTCCAACCCTACTAAATCCTCTTTAGCAATAGCTTCTCCCTCATTTTTACCCAATGCTTTTTCTAATGCTAATCTTAGGTTTGGATCAGGAATTACAATAATCTCTCCCCAAACAGAAATTGGCGAAACAATTATTAAAAACAATAAGATAATACGATTCATATTAATTGATTTAATATTGAGCGAAATCCATTATGTGGGTTACCCGATAAAGCACCTTACTCATCGAAAAGATTTAGCTGGAATTATTGATCGACTTTAGCGTTTAATAATTGCTGAATGTGGGCTTCGGCTTTATCTGCATCAATTAAGTTGTCCTGATTATGGTAGCCTTCATAGTCTGTTCGCGATAAATAGCCCAACTCTGATAGCTTTAATAACAGTCGATCTGCCACAGTCTTGACATCCTCATGATCGTAATCTGTCATTAGGATATCGTCATCCGTTATGCGGCCTTGCTTATCTAAACGGATACGAATAACTTTCCATCCTAGGTCAATCAGTTGCTGAGTTTTCTTTACATCTATTTTCTTTTTCTTACTTGTTTGATGCCAATAACTACCATCATATTCAATAATCAGCTTCTGATTATGAATAATGATATCTACCATCAAATCTCGTTTGGCACCAGGTAACTGAATATTTGATTCATCAACATCTATTTCAAAGAAATGTATTAGTTCATGAGCTAGGAAAATTTCTATTCTAGATCTGGGAGTTAAGTCACACTTGGGACAATTTCGTCCAACGTAAGTTCGCCCAACAACCTTGGTTCTCCACTCATGCTTAGGGTTATTGCTACATTGCCACCAAACTCTACGGTCTGTCCCTGCTATTACTTGGTCAGGTTTAAGCTGACCGTTTTTAGTAGGATGCCACTGAGCAGCTATTTTAGGAAATAGAGTAGATAAGCAATTAGTTACTGATAGCTTGGCGTAAGCACAGCAGGGACAGCCAGTTCCTCTAGTTCTAGTTCCTATATCAGTCTGCCATTCATGGTCAGGCCCCTTGTCACATTTCCACCAAACTCGTTTCTTACTACCAGAAGTAAATTGCTCAGGACGTAGTAATTCGTTTTTAGTAGGATGCCATTGAGCTGCAATTTCTGGATAACAGTGTATCAAACTATTAGTTACTGATAATTTACGCCCAACACAAAAAGGACACCCCCTCTCAGAAGCGGTTCTCTTCGAAGGACTAGCCTGCCATTCATGATCAGGTCCTTTATCGCATTTCCACCAGTATTTTTTTTGACTTCCAGCTACTATATCTTTGGGTGTTAAATCACTATTTTTAGTGGGATGCCATTGTTGAGCAACCTCTGGATATAAAGAAGCTAAGCTATTGGTAACTGAAACTTTGTAACCAGAACAACAGGGACAACCACTCTTACTCCTTGTTCTAGAACTAATAACTGCTTGCCATTCATGATCAGGTCCTTTATCGCATTTCCACCAGTATTTTTTGGTTGCGCCGTAAGTAACATCTGCAGCTGTTAAATCACCATTTTTAGTTGGGTGCCACTGAGATGCAACCTCTGGGTATAAAACCATTAATCTGTTGGTACTAGATAATTTGTGACCAGAACAAAATGGGCATCCAGATTTACCAGATGTTCTAGCAGCTACTGTTGTTACCCATTCATGGTCAGGTCCTTTATCACATTTCCACCAGTATTTTTTACTTGAGCCAAAAGTTACCTGTTCTGGAGATAAAGCACCGTTTTTAGTCGGATGCCATTGAGCGGCTATTTCTGGAAAGTTAATAGACAAGATATTAGTAACTGATAATTGGTGGCTAACGCAAAAAGGACACCCCTTACCAGAAGTCCTGTTATAAATGGTTGATTCCCATTCATGATCAGGTCCTTGGTCGCATTTCCACCAGACTCTTTGGTATGAACCAGCAGTAAAACAGTCTGGTTTTAGGTTTCCGTTCTTTTGATAAAACCATTCTCCAGCTATCTTTGGATATAGAGAAACCAGACTATTGGTGACTGACAACTTCCTACCTATACAACATGGACAACCAGTTGGATTATCTTTAGTTCTATTACTAATTTGAGCCTGCCATTCATGATCTGGACCTTTTTCACATTTCCACCAGACTTTCCTGCCACTGTGAGCTGATACTTCTTCTGGGGTTAAATCACCGTTTTTGGTTGGATGCCATTCTTTTGCGATTTCTGGCTTGGCGGCTTTCAAGCTAGCGAAAACTCTAAGGGTTACTTCTTTACAGATATGACATCCTCGACCTGTAGTTCTCGCATGGACTTTATCTTGCCACTCATGGTCTGGATTGTCTTTACACTTCCACCAAATTTGTTTGCTTGAACCAACTGTAACTTGACTTGGCTTTAGAGGTAAATTCCTAGTTGGATGCCATTCTTGACACAGATCGGGCCTGAGACTTGATAGCGATTTAGTAATAGAGGCTTTCCTGCCTGAACAATAAGGGCAACCATGCCCACCAATTCTTGTGTCTCCACTAGCTTGCCATTCGTGGTCTGGTCCCTTTTCGCATTTCCACCAATATTTTTTGTGAGTACCTGCTACGATGTCTTTTGGAGTTATCTCTCCATTTTTTTCAGGATGCCATTGTTGAGCAACCTCGGGAAAGCAGGATGCCAAGGAGTTAGTTACTGAAACCTTCTTGCCCGAACAACAGGGACAACCATTTCCGCCATGTTTGCGGTGATTTCCTATTAAAATACTAGGTGAGGTTTGCCATTCATGATCCATTCCTTCTGGGCACTTCCACCAATATTTTTTGTTAGAACCTGACACTATCAGGTTTGGTTTTAAATCTCCATTCTTGGACGGATGCCACAATTTAGAAATTTCGGGGTAGAGGGCTAATAAGTTATTGGTAATTGAAGCTTTCTTGCCAGCACAAAAAGGACAACCAGTTTTATTTCTTTTCTGGCTAGAGAAAGTACGTTGAACTATTTGGCTATCCCATTCGTGGTCTGGGCCTTGATCACATTTCCACCAGACTTTTCGGGTTGTTCCTGCAGTCACCCCAGATGGTGTCAAATCTCCATTCTTGGTAGGGTGCCATTCCTTAGCTATATCAGGATGAAGAATTGATAAACTGTTAGTGATAGATACCTTTCTACCGTTGCAGTATGGACAGCCTGCACCTGACCTTGTTCTAGAATCAACAGTAGCTTGCCATTCGTGATCTGGGCCTTGATCACATTTCCACCATACTCTCTTATTTGAAGTGTCTACTAACTGATTTGGTCCGAGGTCTCCATTTTGGGTAGGATGCCATTCTTTAGCTATGTCGGGGCGAATATTAGCTAAGGAGTTGGTAACCGAAACTCTTTGTTTAGCACAGTAGGGACAACCAGAATTAAAGTGTGTACGACTAATTACGGACACACTCCATTCGTGATCTGGTCCTTGGTCACATTTCCACCATATTTTATTTGCAGAACCAGCCACAATGCCCTCGGGTGTTAGGTCTCCATTTTTGGTAGGATGCCATTGATCAGCCATCTTTGGAAATAAAGCTGCTAAGCTATTAGTAACAGAAAGCTGACTACCTCTACAGCAAGGACAACCACTGTTTTGTCCAGTTCTAGCAGCAATTTTGGCTTGCCATTCGTGATCTGGTCCATTTTCGCATTTCCACCAAACCTTTACTCCACTTCTATAGGTAAATTGTTCTGGTGTCAAATCCCCATTTTTAGTTGGATGCCATTGTTCAGCAACATCTGGATACAACTCTAAAAGGGTCCCACTCTTATTATCTTTCAAGGTTCATCTCATTTGAATGGTTTAGATTGTGACATATCATATTTTTTCAGGTGACCACAATTGCAGGCGTAGGTAACTAAATTTTAAAAGCATTGGTTGAATTCAATATATAACAGCCCTTGATTACTTGTAAAGAGTGATTGAATCATCAACCTAAAAAGATCGGCAATAAGGCGGCAATTTAATTCGGAGATGGAAATAAGAGTTAGTTTGGTTCACTGTTTTTCTAGAACAATTTTCATTCTTAAACTTCGACAGAAAGAAGAAAAATAGAAAATTTTAATGAAGTTATATTTTTCTTTTTCGACAAAATATAATAGAAGAAATTAAGTGTTGTTGGTGAAAGATATACTTAGAAAAGGTAATTTTGTTGGAGACGTAGTTATGCCATTACCGCTAGACTTGAAAGAAAACAGGTTAGAAGTTTCTACTACATCAAGAGGAAGAAAGAGAGTTCCATTTCAAGCTACAATTACTGATAGAGGAAGATTAGAACTTTCTAGTAGATTTAATGGGTTTAAGAATAAGTACTCTAAAAAATCATCTCCTAATAAATTCTTAGAGTTTTACTATGACAATAAACAGTCCAGATTACATATCGGTTTTACCGATAGACAAGAAGATGGATTTACAAAACCTCTTGGTAAATCAAAAGCCAAACTTGGTCTTACCATAACTTCTTTATTACAACAAATCGGTTTAGAATTACCTGAAAAGAATGAAAAGTTTGTATTTACTACTGGGAATAAGGGATTAGAAATTAATGAGGAAGAAAAATACTTTGTACTGGATTGGAAATGTAAAATTACTCAATCTGTTAAAGTTAGAAGCAGAATAGAAAAAGTATTGGAGGATTTCACTAACGCAACGGAAGATGTACTTGATAGCATATGATGAGAAAATAGAAGAAAATCTACCATTCAGTAAGTTCTAAAGTCCAAGCGGAGAGTTTTAGGCCAACGATGAAAATCGTTAATTATAAGGAGAGATACCAGCAGGAGAATGTAAATCGTTTTATCGCCATCGGAGTTAGATTGGGATATGATGCCCGAAAGTTAAAAAGTGTAAAGTTTGTAACGACGAGCTTTATAAAATCCAATAATAATTGAAGACATACTTGTTGACAAAAATGGAATATTACAAAATCGAATGGAAAGCAAAAACGAAAGGTCTTAAACAGCTAAGCGGCCTGCCTGCAGCAAAAATGCCCTGAATCGAATC
>NHDG01000044.1 GCA_002167285.1 Planctomycetia bacterium TMED53 | reverse complement strand
TAAATTTGCATATCAAGTAGGTCGACACGGAATTGTGTGTTCCGTCGACCCCGTGGTCGATTCCACCCTGCTTCAGCGTCTCTATATCCGACGCGCAGGTTGTGCGCACGCCGATCATATTCTTATTTCCTACGTGTTCTTGCAGGACGCATTTGTAGTGAGACTCCTTCTTGTCGGAGAGATCTCGATTGGCCGTAATTGCGGCCTGGGGTGGACCTTGAATCATCTCCTTCAAGTCTTCCGTGGCCTCGCTGCAGGCGAATGCAAACGACGGCTGTCTCCTCAGCATGGCGGCGACATGCTGCCCCTGACTTGTACCCTTTTGGACGTGCCCCATGTTATAGTAGCTGAGGATGATATTGCCTCTGGACTCGTTATCACCCCTCGGCACGGGTGGATTCCACGCTTGCCGCGGTTGTGTTGGATGCATCTCACGCCTCTGTGTATGCCGCGCTGCGACCCTGATTGCTTGCTCTTCGTCTTGAATTGGGGCATCTGGAGCCTCGGAGTCTACGAAGGAGGCACGGGACTGCGATCGATCGCGCGCGCCGTAACCACACGGCCCGTAATTGCGGGCGCTGTTGGGGTTGGGCGCCTGGTCGAGCGCCGTACCACACGGCCCGTCATTGCGGGCGCTGTTGGGGTTGGGCGCCTGGTCGAGATTTGGCGCAGGAATACCGTGATCATTTGAGGAGGATGCGGCACCACCACCACCACGACCTCTGGTCGTAATCTGGGTTTTTAAGAATGCTATTTCCTCGGAGCGTCCCTGTGGTTGCGGACCTGAACTCCTCGACGTGGTGTCCTCGGTGTCCTTGGTGTCCTTGGCGTTTTTGGCATTGCTGGCACGAAGCGTGTCCTTGGTGTCCTTGGTGTCCTGTTCTTCGCCTTCGGATTTAAAGAATTCGTGGTCATAAAGCGACTGATCTTCTTCTGGACGAATGTTTGTGCCACCATGCTGCTCGTTATGGCGAGTACGCTGCCCGTCATTGCGGTCACGGTCGGGCCTTGGAGGCGGACGTTTGGGTTTTGGGGCACTTGGAATGCATTGGCCCAAGGAGGCAGCCGAAGCAGCCCTCCGAAAAAGTTCCGCCATGGCACCGAAGCTACCTTGCGCAGCAAGCGCGCGCGCAAGCTGCTTGAGAAGCGCGGCCGAGCGTGAATTGTTTAACTAATACACTGATTAAATAAGCAGCGTGGCCGAGCGTTAGCTGGTTAGTTAATCGCGAGCGTTCGCTGGTCGATCAATTCAAGGAGCGCGCGCTCCGGATGTCCAGTTGGGCCAGCCTCTGTTGCTCCACAAATTGAACAATTCATGTATAACTCATTGGATAATCCGAAAACCTTTATAAATATAATTTTTCCTTCGCAACTATTTGGCGAACTAATTAGGTAATTAATTGTGTTGGGCCATGCTGTGGAGTCACACAGGATCGGTGCACGTGCGCAATGCTTTTCCACTACAATTTCCCCAATTGTCTATTGCAGCGCAACCCTCCCGCAGTCACCCGACGACTAAGGAATCAATTAATAACTAACGCATCATTTAAATGATGAACTAAGGTCATCAACCACAGCCAACGAGGCTGCGCGTGAATGCGGGCCAGCGTCCGTTATTGCGGACAGACGATAATGAAATCCCCGTCATTGCGGGCCAGCGCCCGTGATTGCGGGCAATTGCTCTTGCTGGGCCACGGGGCAATGGACCGCAAGCTGCACCTGCAAAGTACCACCATGCCAAGTTGCCCTGCACTGGGCTGGCTCAGAGAGGAGTGGCTCGGTGCGGCCGCCGCCTGCGCTTGCGGACTGCAGCGACGATTGCGAACGCCTTGCCCGTGATTGCGGGCTGGCAGCGTGTGGGTGTGTGTGGGTGGGTGGGTATGGATGAGTGGAGCAGCACATCACTGCCTGCCTGGGAGGCGTATTGCGGGTTCGTCGCTGAGGCACCGCCTCCACTCATTGTGCATGAACATAGAAAAGGCATTGTTGCCCTTGCCCGAAGCCATGTCTTCGACGATTTGCTGCACCCAACCAGCAAAGGTGCTCCCCCAGTTGACGTCGTGCTCATCAACCATTTTTGAATCCCAGGCGTGTTTGAACAACGGCCAGTCGTTTTTTTGGTCGGGTGAGAGCCCGACGCCGTAGGAGGCGAGCCTGTCGAGCACCTCGAAGCGCACCTTCTGGGCTTTTGCGCCCCCTGCTCTCTTTTGACCCTGTCCGAGGAGCTCTGGTGTGAACGTTTTCATGGCGTGTCTGAGCGCCAGCGCATCCTCGACGTCCTTCAGCGCAGCATGCTTGCGCTTAAGCTCCGCGCCAGCCTCCGCAACCTGCGCCTTAATCCGCTTGGCAGTAAGATTCATCCTGTATGCGTCTTCGACACGGCGCGCCGCCAATTTATGCTGTGCCTCAACCTCCCGTTGGCGATCTCGCAGCGCGATCGCCACGTCAGCGTCCTCTCGGCCGAGTGCACGCATGTGCCGTCGCTGCTTGTCAATCGCAAGCTGGATGCCATGAGCTTGCTTCATCAAGCCGCATGCTCTGAGCTCTTGGTGCACCGCATGGAGCGTCGTCATGTGATGGTGGCAATCCTCAAAGGCGGTGGCCAAGTCCGCACTGAGCTCAGGCGCTGCAGTCCGCGACTGCGGGCACAGGTCCGTCATTGCGGACGCAGGCCCGCCATTACAGCCCGCCATACTAGGAGCGCCTGCGCCTGCATTTGCACCTGCGTCGTCCGACTCGGACTCTGTGCTTGAATCATCCTCCCCTGGCACTTCGTCACCACACGCCCTTGCCCACCGCGCCTCTTCATCGTCCACGTGACCAGCGTCGTGGCACAGGCGTAGCAAGCGATCCTCCTCGACGTTTTTCGGGTAAGGCATCATCAAATTTAGGACGTTGTGGTAGGACCAAGTCAGGTGGCCCTGCTCCGCCGCTTCCCGCACAAGCTTGATTTCCGTATTGACTTTCTCGCGCATCCCGAGCTCCCGCCAGAAGTCGCCTGCCTCTCGTTGGATTTCCTGGTCCTCTCCACCCTCCAGCTTCACCTTCACGCCAGTCTTCTTGTACCCCGCCGCTGCTGCCAGATGCACCTCGGGCCCACTTAACACTTCGACCATGAGATCGATCATCATCTCGGGCCTCAGACTTGGAATCGCCACGCCCTGCTGGAACTGCGCAATGAACTCCTGCGTTTCGAGCACAATGTACTCTCTGCGCACGCGTTGGTTCAAGTCCGTGTCACAGGTCTGCGTGACGGGCGTCGCGCCTCCAGGCTGGATGATGAGAACGTAACCACGCTGCCAGCACAGGCGCCTGACGGCATCCACTCTGTGCGCGGCAAAGTCGTCCGCAAACATAATGCGCCAATACCTCGCCCGTGATTGCGGGCCGTCGCGCGGTAGGTGAGCGTCGAGGAAGTTCACGACATCGTCCTGCGAGTAGGAGCCACTGTGCGAGGTTGCGACGGTGACCCAAGGCCCATAGCCGCGCCCGCGGATGTGTTCGCGCAAGCGCAGCTCCAGCTGACTGACTTCGCCCTTGATATCGTGCTTGAACATGAACTCGCAATACGGCCGCTCGCCTCGCTCGATGCGCGCCGCGTCGCTGAAGGTCGTCAGGTTCGCGGTCCATCGCACTCGCGTGTCGCCATGGCCTTCGATGAGTGGGACCTTCTCGCCCGCAACTGCGAGCGTGCGCGCGTCTTGGGAGCCGCTTTCGTTTTTATGGTAGGGCGTTTGGTCGAAGTTCTCCATGTCGGGGTCGTAGCCGAAGAGCGCCAGGATGAACGCCCTGATCCTGAAGACCGTGATCCAAAATGCTTGGAGGCGCTGCCCGAGCAGCTCCTTGCTGCACTTGTATTTCCTGTTCGGCTGCTTCATGCAGAGGCCATACTCTTCTTCCCACCCGCGGAACCACTGACTTGTCGGGGTGAACAGCGAGACCTTAACGCCGCGCTTCAAGGATTCCTCGGCGTACTCGAGCTGGAACTGCTGGACCTTGGCCTTCAGGATGGCCCGCGGGAAGCGGCCCATCGCTTTCTTGCGCCCGTTATTGCGGGCCCGCTTATTGATCGCGTCCCAGTCGATCGAGTATCGCACGGACAAGAACCATTCATAGAGGCGCTTGCGAATACTAGATGCTTTTATCGAGTGGACGCCATAAGACCCAGCTGCTCTCATGCGCTTCTTGTCCGATATCGCCTGCTTCTGGCCGCGCCCACCAACGGCACGTTTGTCCTCGACAGCCTCATCAGTCGCTGGCACAAGTGTTCCGCCGCACGAACTCAGCGCCGCGTCGTACCAGCGCCTCACGAGCTTGCGCTGGTAGCCTTCCTTCCCCTCCAATTTTTTCGGCCAAGTCAACTGGCTCATGAAGCTATCCCAGACCGCTTCTGGTGCTTTCCAGTAGATCGCTCCCTTGCGGCTAATACTGCCCGTGATTGCGGACGCCCCTCTGATCGCTAGCGGCGACGGATGTTGTACTTGATGCAGGTCCAGATGCTTAGCGAAGGCCTTGGCGACCCTGATTTTAGACCATCTATTGGACGGGTCGGCTCTGATTTTTTGGACTTGCTTGTTCATCTTGAGTGCCAGCTGTGCGTCGTTATACTTCTGCACTTGCTCCGCGATTGCCCAGTCAGGCAGGCTATCCGCCAAGCTCGCGATGACGGCTGCATCCTTGGTGCCCGTCGCCCAAGTGAGCGTCTTCCGCACGAGCTCCTGCGAGTGTGTGGGCGCGGGAGCGATGGCGACCGACGCGGCGCGGAGGCACAGATTGGAAGGACTCGAGCTCGCATTTGCTGGGCCCGCGGCAGAGGGGTGGCTGTCGGTCGGTGCTGCTGCGGGTTCACCCGTGATTGCGGGCTGAGCGCCCGCACTTGCGCACTGGCCATTGACGATGCCTGCGCTTGCTGGTTGACCACTTGGGTTGCCGCCCTCGTCCATGCCGCTGGCTTCGATTTCCTCAGGGAAGCATGCCTGCTGCAGCACATGGTGGGGGGTGGGGCCGCAATCCGAATTGACTTCGGCGGCGCTGGGGCCACAGTCCGTTATTGCGGACCTTTCGCCATCTTCTACCACGACGAGGCCGCTGGGTGCAGGGCCCGATGGCTGCAGTAGACCACGTGCTTGCATGACTTCATCGTGATCCAGCTCGCATGTTGCAACCATCAGGTCCTGCATCCAGTGGCTTTCCAAACGTTGGAGCAGGTATTCACTAATACGCGTTCGAATCTCCTGGCGCTGTTGGCGCGTCTGTGGCACCTGCAGCATCAGGCACATCGTGTCCAGGCCGCAGTCGTTGTCCGTGACCGTCCCTAAGATTGTTACCCCCAATTTATTGTAGAATGCTTCGATCGGGGTTGCGCCTACACCCAATTCACCGTGAACCTGGATCGCAGCCACCCAGTGCCGCGTGTTCGCGAGCGGATGTTCCTCCGAGATCGCATGCCACTCGGCTGGCCCGTCATTGCGGGCCACTACGGCGCAAGCAACCGCGTCGCACTTGCACTCTTTAAGGCACCGCGGCTTGGCCCACTCTGCATACTCATGGATTATTTGAACTGGTGTCTCGCCCTCCCAGATAATCGGCTGGCACTCGTACTCTAGAGCGAAGAGGAGAAAGGCGCTGTAGCCGATGGTCGTCCGCGGCGTGCGCAGGCGCCGTGCAAGGCTAGTGAGCTTGCGAATAACATTTGTTTGAGCCTGCAACGCATGAGCCGCAATCAAAGGCCCGTCTGCAGCTGCGGGCTCGCTTGCCGCTGAGGGCGCGATCGCAATTATGGGCTCGGCTGCCGCCGTGGGTATGCCCGTTATTGCGGGCACGTTTGCAATGAAGGGCGTGGCCGCAGCAGTGGACGCGACTGTTGCTGATGGGTTGCCCGCAGCTGCGGCCTCGCCTGCCATTGTGGGGAAGCACGCAATGGCGGGATCTGCGGCTGCGAATGGGGCTGGTGGATACAGGTGTAGGCTTGCTTCCTGCGGAGGGCTTGGCTTCGGGTCCGCTGGTGACGGCAGCTTGGCTGGCAATACCAATGGTTGCATATGTGCAGCTGCGGCGGCAGGGAGCGAGACAATCGCTGGCCACGGTCGGTCGGACGCAGGGGCCACGATGAAGTTGACATCCTCTTCCGCTGGTTGCTCTGTCGCCTCGGCGTGCAGATCGGTTGGCTCAGACGCGGCCTCCTCTGGCTGATGGCTAACGGCTTCGGGATCGCATGGTTCATGCTCATGGTCCGAGGCTGCCGCCGGAGCCTCCGCTGGTAGAGACTCTGCCAGCAAAGCATCGCCCGTGATTGCGGGCTGAGCTGCTGGAGCTGGCTGCGCTGCTGGAGGCGGCTGAGCTGCTGGAGCTGGCTGCGCTGCTGGAGGCGCTGCGTTCGGGTCTTCAACTCGCACCGCATGCAGAGGTTTGTCTCTCAGAGCGCCAAAAATATCACGCCCATACTTACTTTGCTCCCAATTCGCTGTGCATGGCGTGGATCTGCAGACGTGGATATAGAAGGTTGAGCCAGGCTCAAGATTGGTGCCGCCGATGACTGGATTGCATATCTCCACGTATCCTGTGACCCCATGCTTTGTGTGCTTCGGTCGCGATATGTTGCGGTCCCATTGTACCTGGGCTAAAAATACGCCTGGGTGATAATCTGGTTGAACTTCATCTTGATTGGACTCCACCCAGAACGGCCCCTGCTCGCGCGCGATTGCTGTCAGCGCCTCCTCATCCATATTTGAAGTGAGTCGCGCTGGCCGTCGCAGCTCGTAATTGCGAGCAGGCGTCGTGTATCAAAGCGAACAGCGTGCCATTACCGTGCGGCTAATACAGCGACTAGGATTAATTAATTAATCAATTGCCGCCTGAGTGTCTTGAGCCAACGTCGCGCGTTGCGCAGAGGAGAGGGCGAACAAAGGGACAAAGGCACCTGGATTTAAATTGAATAAAAAATAATTACTTTTTATATCCTTAACTGATATGCCGTAGGCACCTAGCAGTGAAGTATTAACGCGCAGGTTGCAAGCAGATTTTTCCTTGATCGTCTTAATAATCCCTGCAGAAGCACACGCGCAATTAATCCCCTGAACTAACTAATTAACGCGTAATTACCGCTGCGACACGCCCTGCTAAAGCCATAGTAAATAATCTACGGCCCACCCGCAGAAACGCACACGCACTCCCCGCGAGTGCGCTTGTGTTGTCCGCCATTGGGGGCAAGGCCCCTGCCCGTGATTGCGGGCGGGCACGGCCCGTAATTGCGGACGATCAAGTGAGCGTCATTCAACGGCCCGTGATTGCGGTCGACTCTAACGATCACAGAGTCGCTCGGCCTGCTGGATTTTAGCAATCATTGCTAATTCGAGGTACTTGACCGTGGCGCTGACTTTGTGGTGTTGTTGCACGAGGACGCTGGTAAAGTCGGGGCTTGGGCATTGCCATTCCGATGCGCATTCCTGCAATTCATCCCATTTAGCCTGCGACATCTTCGAAACCTTGGAAGTCATGCAGATCACGCCCTTGCATGGGCCATCGATGCAGATCGCCTCGTACTCGTCCAAGTTCCCTCGTGCAGGTGCGAGCCGAATATGTACGCCTGGCGCGCCACAGTTCGCTTGGAGTACATTCCTTGGCGATGCGCTTGTGGATGTATGTTGGGAATCGGATGATTCGTCGGGAACTGTACCCTGGGAATCGTCCGTAATTGCGGCCGCAGCTGTACCCTGGGACCCGTCCGTAATTGC
>NHDG01000043.1 GCA_002167285.1 Planctomycetia bacterium TMED53 | reverse complement strand
CGAATGATGACACCAAAACCGAGGCCGGTGTTTGTGGCTGTGGTGTCGTTGAAGACAACGACTGTGACGACGATGGAATCCTCAACGATTGTGACGTCGATCTCACCGGTGGCGCAGACTGCGACATGAATGGCGAAGACGATTCTTGTCAGACCGACACTGACTCCGACGGCGCCATCGATGCCTGTGATCCAGACCTCGACGGCGACGGAATTCCTAACGATTGTGATGTCGATCAAACTGCAGGAACCGATTCCAATGGCAATGGAGAGGATGATTCCTGTGAAGTGTCCTTCCGCAGAGGCGACTCCAACTCTAATGGTGTCGTCAACGTGGCTGATCCTTACTGGATTCTGCTCTACCTCTTCAGTAATGACGTCACTGAGCTGCCGTGCTACGACGCCGCGGATATCGATGACAATGGCACCATCGAAATGATCGATGCCTTGTCGCTCTTCAACATGCTGTACGGATCAGGGGGTGTGCCCGCCGACCCCTTCACCACTTGTGGAGTCGATCCGACTCCGTCTGACGCCCTGGATTGCGTAACACCCTCCAGCGCGTGTCAGTAGTGGCTTGATTTTCGGGAGAGTCGCTCCCGGGTTCTTCCGGCCAAACCCTTTGGTTTGGTCGGCGGAACCCGGGGCACAAACCCGGGTTTTTTAGAGGGATCGAAAAGGTCGAATCACGTACGAACTTGATAGGGTTTCAAATGTCGTTTGGTAATAAAACTCAATACCAGTCGCCAACCCGCTGGATCTTTGTGCTTGATAGACTTCCAGATCGATCATGGGTTTCGAAACTCATGGCCGTTTGTCTGATGGCTATACTCTTCACAACCAGCGGCCTTAGTGCCCAAACCCAAGATCCTTATTGCTTACACTTTGATGATTTACAAATTGAAACCGATGGCAGTGGAGAATTGGAAGTTTACCTCTATCACTTGCTGCCATTGGGAGCTTTCTCACTCGGATTTGAAGTACCTGAAGGTTGGCAAATCGGTGAAGTCGAACCGGGAGACGCCATCGAATCTTTGATCGGCGGGGCTTCTTCTCCAGAATTTTGGCTTGCCGGGAGTGCCTCCGATCCCAATCAGCCCGATTCGAATGGGGTCACCGTTCTCTGCATTTTGACCGACTCGACCAACAACCTCATCTCCTTGCTGCCAGGGGTCGATAACTCCCTCGTCGAAGTTGATTTGGCTCCACCACCAGGGACCCCCGTGGGTTTCTATGATGTGGACTTCAAGCAAGCTCTGGTTCCCACTGGTTCGGTCACAAACCTTCCTTTGGACCTGGTCCTCGTCGATCCGGACGGGATGGAGTACTCCCCTGGTCTCGGAGTCGAACTCAATCAAGGTACCATCGAGGTGATCTCACCGTTGCTGGAGAGGGAGTTCATCCGCGGAGATCTCGACGACAGCGGACATCTCAATCTGACCGATGCGGTGAAATTGTTATCTTGGCTCTTCTTTGGCGTCTCTGAACCTGGATGTATCGAAACGGCAGATATCAACAATGATGACAATCTGAACCTCGTCGATCCGGTCCAGCTGCTTTTTTACCTCTTTTTGAATGAAGTCCCACCAGCAGAGCCACTGAACCAATGCGGATTTGATCCCAATCCCCAAGACATCCTGACATGTGAAGAGTACGAATCTTGCCCTTGAGTCAAATGCAGGAGTCTTTGAAACACAAATAGTCGCTGCTAAAGGCTGGGCGACTCGCGGATAACTTGCGCAACTTTTTCTAGCAACTCTTCAAATTCAGAATCGGAACCTGACCACAGAAAAGCTTGTCGCCATCCCTGGTTTCCTGGAGGAATCCAGAAAGATTCCGTATCGATCTGATACTCATGCGGCAACCGGAAGGTCAGCCCCGGTGGACCACCCTTCATCTCCCCACCCACCCCGTCGATGATTCGACTGAGACGGAAATAACGTTCGTCGATCTTTGCTCGAAAAGCTGAGACATCAAAATTCTGCAACTGCTCGGCGAAAGAGAAAAGACCCGAGATGGAAGGGGTGCAGGGGGTTTCACCCAACTCTGCGAAGGTGCGATAGCGGCACAGATCGAGGTACCCCTCCAGCGGTTCAGCTTGAACCCAGAGGTCTTTTCGGATCATCACGACCGACCAAATCGCCTGGGCGCAAAATTGTTTCGAACTGACGGTGACCACCGCCTTCGCATGACGGGGAAAATCGAAGTACGGCAGCGCTGAAACCGCATCGACGAAATCACAATTGGAGATATCACAGAGGCGGGAGTCATTGGTCTCGTGCAAGACTCCAAAACGAAAATTGGCTGCAGGATCGTGGTGAACCTGCTTGACCCGCTCACTGAATGCGCCCTCTGTTTCAACGCGGACTCTTCCACCGAAAGTTCGAATCAAACTCTCAATCGCCAGAGACCCGTTCATCGGAAGCAACAAGACATCCCAGTCATGATCTGGGAGATCGAACAGCCCTCGTATCTGTTGCTGAATGAAGCGGAAGCTCTGGCGAAACTCTTCACTGCGGTGGTGGGTGAACTCTTGCGAGTTTGGCCAGAAACTCATTTGAACCCTCCCACCAAAAGTGAATGACGCCTCAATACCTTGGCAAAGAAATACACAGACCCATAAAAGGAGGGTGCGAAGGCAGGCTAGGATCTACCGACAGATTAACCGGAATCAATGGTGGTCGTAAGGTCCATTTAGTTCGCTGGCTTAGGGCTGAAGGTCAAGCGTTGAGGCACTCCTGAAAGTCATCGCTACTTAATCTTGACGATGCTTCTTTCTCGCCTGAGCCCGTTCACTCGCTTCCTGAAATCTTCGTTTCTCGATTTCAGATGTGGGAGTGAGTTCCGGAACCTCTACAGGATTCTTGAGATCATCGAGGGCCACAAAGGTTAAATACGCGCTGGAGGTATGAGTGATATCTCCGGTGCGGGGATCTTCTCCCTCAACCCGAACTCCAATTTCCATCGAGCTATGCCCGGTATGGTTCACCATCGCTTTGAGGATCATGAAGTGACCGCCAGGAATCGGCGCCAAAAACTCCACGTTGTCCATAGCAGCGGTCACTACGGGTCTGCGACAGTGACGCATCGCCACCATGGCGCAGGCGAGATCCATCAAGTGAAGGACCTTGCCACCAAGAACATTGCCGTGACTGTTGGTGTCATTTGGCAAGACCAGTTCCCGCATCTCCACGGAACTCTCTGCTGGACTCTTTTGTTCGCGGCTCAATCTAGGCTCCTCTCAGGAGACTTCAGGTTGGTGGCATCGCTTTAATCGTTGCAGGTAATCCTGCGGATCCAAGCAATTGGTTACTTGCTCGGCAGTGAAACCCATCTTTCTGGCGATGGCGACCCCATACAACACATCTTTCAATCCGTGGGTCGAGTGCGCATCCGGGTGGATTCCGATGTCCACCCCCAATTCGCGGATCCGATTCCCCCACCGCCAATCGATGTCCAGGCGCTTGGGGTTGGCATTCAACTCGACGATCACCTTTTCCTCCGCAGCGACAGAGAGCAGATGGTCGAGATCGATTTCATAGCCATCTCTTTGCAACAGCAATCTTCCCGTGGGATGCCCCCAAACAGTGGTTGCCGGATGGCGCAAAGCCTTCTCGATGCGGGCGGTCTGTTCATCCCGTGGCAAACTAAAGGATGAATGTACACTGATGACGACATAATCCAATTCGGCGAGAACTTCGTCTGGATAATCGAGGGAACCATCCGCCAGAATATCGCTCTCGATTCCCTGCAGGATCGTCATGTGTGGAAACTCCTTGCGGAGTTCTTCCAACTCGAGACGCTGCTCAGCTAACTGCTCGATGCTCAAACCTCCGGCGTAGGAAGCGGTTCGCGAGTGGTCCCCCGTACCGTAATAGAGCCAACCCAGATCAGATGCCGCCTGAATCATCTCCCTCAAGGTTCCTTTGCCATCGGACCAAGTCGAATGGCAGTGCAAAACGCCCTGAACATCCTCCATGGAGATCAACTCGTCCCAGACGGCCCCCTTGTTGTGGAGTGATTCAGCGATTTCAAATTCTCCCGTATCTTCCCTCAGTTCTGGCGGTACCCAAGCCATGCCGAGGTGTTCAAAAATGTCGGTTTCTTCGGGAGTCTCGAGGGCCTCCCCGGCTTCATTCCAAAGTCCGTATTCGTTGAGCTTCCAACCTCTCTCCCGGGCACGTTGTCGCAAACGGGTGTTGTGCTCTTTACTTCCGGTGAAGTAATGGAGTGCGGAAGCGAATGCTGTGGGCTCAACGATGCGAAGATCGACCCCGACACCTTCTTCAGAGAGAATCCGCGACTTGGTTTCTCCCTCTGCCATCACTTCGCTGATCCCATCCACCTTCATGAATGCGTCACGAACAGGTTCAGGATCGTTGGTGGCCACCAAAACGTCGATGTCACCGATCGTCTCGCGGTGTCGACGCAAAGATCCTGCGACTTCTGCACGCTCGACTCCATTGACCACCTCCACTGCAGATAGAAAGCGGCTCGCCACTTCCCGGGCCTGCGAGACCAAATGTCTCCCAGCAAAGCGGCGAAGGTTGTTGATCCCCTTAAGGATGGAGTTCTCCGAGGTTTGTCCAAAACCTGCGAGAGCCTGAACCTGGTTCTCCT
Source organism: Planctomycetia bacterium TMED53 (assembly GCA_002167285.1). GTDB lineage: Bacteria > Planctomycetota > UBA8108 > UBA1146 > UBA1146 > UBA12191. Next base: position 11,309 of record NHDG01000043.1, on the reverse strand, counting down.
GGCAAGCCTGCTCCAGCGCATCCACAGATTCGATCTGCAACTCCTCATAGAGGACACGGACCTTCTTCGGCCCAAGGCCGGCGATTCTCAACAATTGCAGCAAACTCTCAGGGACCAAACTGCGAATCTCTTCCTCCGCAGAGCTCTCTCCCTCAAGAACCAAATCTTCGATGACGCCTGCAAGACCTTTGCCGATCCCTTGGATCGAGGTGACTTTGCCATCTTTGACGAGGGTGACCAAATCACCCTGCCAATTTTCCAATGCCCTGGAGCCATTGGCAAAAGCCCGCACTTTGAAGGGGCTTGATCCGGCGATCTCTAGGATGTGACCCAGCTCGCTCAGGGTTCGGCAAATTTCATCCTTGCTGATACCTGTGACCTCTGACATGCGTTTCCTTCCGAGTCAGCGCTCGATTTGATACTGATTTTCCAGAGCTCTAATCCAGTGACTGGCCACATCGACCCCACTCACCTTCTCGATCCCCCCGAGGCCGGGAGAGCCATTCACTTCAACGATCACCGGTCCCTGATCACCAAAGAGCAGATCGACCCCGGAACATCGTAGCCCCACTGCTGCTGTCGCATTCAGAGCTAATCGAGTCATCTCCTCTGTGACCTCGACGATCGAAGCGCTTCCACCTCGGGCCAGATTTGAGCGAAAGTCCCCTGCGGGAGCTCTTCGTTTCATCGCGGTCACGACTTCACCCTCGACGACGATTACGCGGATGTCCTCACCGCGACATTCGATGTATTCCTGAAGCAAGAACTCCCGTGATTGGAAGAGAACACTCTGCATCATCGATACGGCCGCCGCAGAACTCTCAGCGAGAATCGCCCCTTGGCCCTGGGATCCGTGAAGAGGCTTGATCACCACCGGAGTACCACCGACCCGATCCACCGCGTCCGCAAGTTGATCGAGATCACGAACCAATTCCGTATGCGGAACTGGCAATCCGCAGCTCTTCAATCGCATCAGGGTTTCAAATTTGTCGCGTGCCAATTCGAGGGCGGTTGCTGAATCGAGGAGTGGTATCCCTTGCATCTCCAGCGCCCGACCTACTGCCAAAGCCAACCCGGGAAGCTGGGTTCCAAGTCGAAGAATCCCCGCGTCCACAGGCTTCAATGCCTCACCGTGGTAAAGGATGGGATTCACACCGGTGCCCACAGATAAATGAAGTAACGAATAAAGCGATACTTCATGGCCACAATCCTTTCCCGCCTGCAGGATCCGCTGGCAGGTGGCTAACTCAGGATTGATGGTGACGACTCCGATATGCACGGGAACCTCTCATTTCTTTCTCTGCGCCGATGACACTCTGGTGTTGCAGCAAACGCAAGCACCCATCAGCCTGGAAAGAAAAGTGAGTTGTTCATACCGAATAAGGAATTAAGGCATCGCCCCTTCAAGGACGGTATCGAAGACACTGGACGCCTCTCTGCGCTCCCCCGTCTCCGGGCTGTAGATGTAGAATTCTTTCACCAGGCAGCCGTATGCATGAAGAGTCACTGTAACCTCGTCAGAGGAACAGTTATCCATCCTGTGAAGATCCATGGCGGGTGGGAAGACGGTTCCCACTGAACCTGCAGTGCCGATGAAGGTTTCGACTGGAATCAGATACTTTTGGCCCTCTTCGGTCGTCGGCGCATAATTGGTGAAACGCATTCTTCCACGCAGCACGCCGATCACTCCCCATGAAGGGTGATCGTGGATCGGGGTGCCCTGGCCCGGCTTCCACACTAACGCCAGCAAGGAGAATCGATCCTCCGCATCCGCGTGGAGGAGATGGCGGGTGTACTTTTGGGAGCTCTGTTCAAACTGCGACAAAAATTCGTCGGTCACCCCGGCGCAGTAATTCTCTACCACTCTCACCAAACTGTTGAGGCGGCGACGTTCGTTTTTCTCACCGGTGATGGTTTCTTCAAAAGCTCCGATGAGATCGGGCAAATGGCTAATAGACTCCACAGGCTCCCCTTTTCAAAACACAGGCAATGAAACTCAAACTTGCCTCCCCGCATTCGGGGCTGATCCGCGGAAAATGGCACAGTTCCATCGTTGGAGAACTGTACCTCGCAGGAATCGGCCAGGTTTGTTCCAAATTACGCTGAATCCCGAGTTTATCGACTGGATGGCAGCCCGGCAATGCTCTCAGATGGGGTCATCAGTCTTCAGAGAAGTGACGACCTCCCAAATCTGCCCCCAGAGGGGCATGATCGTCGAGAAACAGGATCAGAAGGGGATTTTGGAGAGATGGCCTACGAAGTCGATCTACCGGTCCGATTTGACGATGTCGACGCTGCCGGGGTGGTTTACTACCCTCGCATCCTCGACATGTGTCACCAAGCATTTGAATCCCTCTTTTCAGCTCGGGGTAACACCCCCTACCACGAATTGTTTCTCGATCAGAAGATCGGATTCCCCGCCCGCAGCCTTGAGGTGGAGTTCCTGTCTCCGGTGGAGTACCGCGGTGCGATCACTCTCACATTGAGCACCTCCAACATCTCTACCCGTTCGGTTCAATTTCACTTTGAAGGTCGCCAGGGAAACAAAGTTTGCTTCCGTGCTAAAGTTGGCAAAGTGTGTTGCCAGCCTCAAGTAGACGGACGCTTTGAATCCGTTGAGATTCCGGCTGACGTACGCCAATTGTTGGTCGATCTGGAGGAACCGGCTTGAGAGTTGTCGAGATCTACCCCTCGATTCAGGGAGAGAGCACACGAGCAGGTCTCCCATGCGTGTTCATTCGCCTCGCCGGCTGTCCCTTACGCTGTCGCTGGTGTGATACCGTCTATTCCTTCAAAGGCGGCGATGAGATGTCCCTTGAAGAAATCTGTGATGCTGCGGCAGAGCCAGGGATCTCCCTGGTCGAATTGACTGGCGGCGAACCTTTGGCCCACTCGGAAGCGCCGGAATTACTAAAGATGCTGTGTGACCGATTCACGGAAGTGCTCCTCGAAACTTCTGGCGCATTTCCTATCGGAGACTTGGATCCTAGGGTCGGAATCATCATGGATTTGAAAGCTCCTGGGTCAGGGGAAGAAGATCGCAACCTGCTGGAGAATCTTGATCACCTGAAGAGTGGTGATGAGCTAAAACTGGTCCTCGCTGACCGAGAAGACTACGAGTGGGCGAAAAGACTGGTCAATTCCCACGAAATCACGGTTCCGATCCTCTTCTCGCCGGTCCATGGAGAACTCGACCCTGCACTCCTCTCCGATTGGATTCTAGAGGACAAACTTGCCGTTAGACTTCAGTTACAACAGCACAAATTCATATGGGACCCCGCTGAGCGGGGTCGATGAAAGGAACCTGTGCCGATGGGTCATGAGATTGAACTGCTGAGAAAATTTTCATTCGACTCAGCTCATTCCCTGCCCAACGTCCCCGCAGATCACAAGTGCCACCGGCTCCATGGCCACACCTTTCACGTGGAGGTGAGGGTCACCGGCCCCATCGGCGAAACCAGTGGCTGGGTCATGGATTTTGCAGATCTAAAGAAGGTCGTCGAGCCATTGATCGACGAGTTGGATCACCGTTATCTCAATGAGATCGAGGGGCTCGAGAATCCGACATCCGAACACATCGCCGTTTGGATTTGGCAGCGGATTGCGGGGAACCTCCCTGGCCTCAGCTCCGTTACCGTCCATGAAACCTGTAACACCGGCTGCACCTACCGCGGACCTCAAGAGGAGGAATAAAGATGTGTGGTATCTTCGGCATCTCTGCGAACCGAGACATCGCCCCACTCCTTGTCGAGGCCCTCGGCAAGTTGGAGTACCGGGGATACGACTCCTGTGGACTCTCCGTCGGTGGAAATGATGGAAACCTGCAAATTCGTAAAGGCGCCGGCCCGGTACAAAGGGTCGCCACTGAAGAACGCTTCAGCGAGATCTCCGGAAATTGGGGCCTGGGGCATGTTCGCTGGGCGACCCATGGCCGCGTCAGTCGGCTCAATTCTCATCCACTCGTCGATTCATATGGAGACATCGCCATCGTCCATAATGGAATCCTTCAGGGCTACGAAGAGCTTCGAGAGGATCTGATTTCCGAAGGACATACGTTCTTATCAGAAACAGATTCAGAAGTGATCGCCCACCTGATCGAACGAAGTATGAAAAAAGGATCAACGGTTGAAGAGGCGGTTCTTGAGTGTGCCCAAAAGCTCGATGGAACCTACGCAATAGGTGTCATGACTCGGCAGGAGCCGGGAACCCTCTATGCACTGCGCATGGAGAGCCCATTACTGATTGGTGTCGGTGAAGATTTTCACTGCTTTTCATCGGACCCTCTCACTTTGGGAGGCATCACCGACCAAGTGATCTGGCTCGAAGACGGAGAGATGGCACGTGTCGATCAGAGCGGTTGTACGCTCCGAAAAATCGCCGATGGATCCTCCTTCCAACGTCAACCGGAGAAGATTTCGGTGGCCGAGAGGGCGGTTGAGCTTGGTAGCTTTGCCGACTTCATGTCGAAAGAAATCGCAGAGAATGGCACTGTCGTCGAAACAGCGCTCTCTTTGCCGGAAGAAAAGATCGATTCTATCGTCTCTGCCATGGAGTCCGCTCAACGCACAGTGATCACCGGTGTCGGAACCAGTTACTACGTCGCGTTGATGGGCCAATACATGATCAGCGAATTGGCGGACGAGTTCACACCGGCGATGTCATCAGATGAGATGCCCCATATGGTTCCTTTGCGAGATTCGGATCATGTTCTCGCCATCAGTCAATCCGGCGAAACCTACGACACGCTGCGCGCGCTAAGGCTTTCCCGATCCCGCGGTGCCAACTTGTCGGCAATACTGAATGTCGATTCTTCCTCGATGGCCCGCGAAGTCGATCAGTTCCTCGACCAGGGAGCTGGTCCAGAGATTTGCGTCTTATCGACCAAATCAACGATTTCACAACTCGCTTTGATGCTGCGAATCGCAGTCAGACTTGGCGAGCGCAAAGGGGTTCTCGAAGGAGATCGTTTAGCAGCAATCAGGGAAGATATGGCTGCTTTGCCTAAACGCCTCAATTCCATCGCTGAAGGGGATCATGGCTTAATCCGTGATCTTGCACGGCGCCACAGCGTCATGCGAAACTGGTTCTTCCTCGGCAGAGGCATCCAGCATGGGCTCGCACTCGAGGCTGCCCTTAAGTTCAAAGAGGTGACCTACTGTCATGCCGAAGGAATGTCGTCTGGGACTCTCAAACATGGGACGATTTCACTGATCGACGATGCGATGCATACGGTGATCTTCCTTCCTGGAACCGATCTTCTCGACTTGCGTCAGCACGCCATGGGGGCGATCGCAGAGATTTCTACCCGCGGGGGTAAAGTCATCTGTTTCCAACCGCAGGGGTCCCCACTCCCGGAGCTGCGCCCCGAATCGATCGTCGAATGCCCCGAAGCGGGACCGTGGACAACCCCCCTTCTGCAATTGATGCAGGCTCAACTGTTCGCCTATTACACCGCCAAAGCTCTCGGCAGAAATGTGGACAAACCCCGAGCTCTCGCGAAGTCTGTCACTGTCGGATAGGCCCCCAGAGTAATGATCGATATCGACCTCTAGTCAGCACCCTTCAGACCCGCAACATTTCAATTTTAAAGGAGATACTCCCTTGGCCCGTTGTCCAGTCTGTCTATTCCCCATTCTGCTGATCGTAACAGGCTGCATGATTCTTTTTCCCATCAAGGAAAGAGACGACGACTTTCACGTGCAACAGATTACCAATTTTTTAACCGGTAATTTCGACAGTGCCGATCAAGCAAATGCTGATCCACAAAATTTCTTTGAGATTCGAATCATCTCAGTACCCATTTGGCCCCAAGAAACTGATGGCAAATGGCTCTATGTCGAACAGGCCGCATTTTCCTCCCTCGATAAACCTTATCGACAACGACTTCAGCATATTCATCGGGGACCTGAAGGTGAGCTTCTCAGCGAACTCTACCTACTTCCCGGCGATCCACTCCGCTACGCCGGGGCTTGGAAAAATCCTGACACCTTCTTGAGTGAGTTGAGCAGGGATGAATGTATCTTGCGTGAAGGCTGTACCGTCACTCTCCAACCCGATCAAGGTGGATACATCGGTACAACCACCGGGCAAGGCTGCGAAAGCCGCCTTGGAGGAGCCGATTATGCGACCAGTGAAGTTCAACTCAGTGAAGGTCTCTTGATCAGTTGGGACAGGGGCTGGAATCTATCTGGAGAGCAGGTATGGGGTTCTGAAGCTGGCGGATATCATTTCGTGCGAAAACCTGATTTTCCCCAGAGATAGCTTCCCCTATTTAGAAAACCATTGTGGATTTGAGGCACTTTGAAGAATGATCCAACACTTGAGTTTGACCAGGTAGATGTCTTTGCGACTTCCCTTTTTACGGGCAACCCGGTAGCGGTCGTCCATGGTGCCGTCGATTTCAGCACAGAGGATATGGAACGTTTCGCCCGCTGGACCAATCTATCTGAAACTACTTTTTTACTCCCCCCGACCGATTCTGAAGCGGATTACAAGGTTCGCATTTTCACGCCGGAGGGAGAACTTCCCTTCGCTGGCCACCCCACTCTGGGTACCGCATGGGCATGGCTCCATCGTGGCGGAGTGCCTGCGCAACAAGACTACGTCATCCAAGAGTGCGGAATCGGCAATGTGAAAGTTAAAAAGATCGCTAACGGTCTGGCCTTCGCTGCACCGGATCTCTTAAAGGACGGCCCTGTCGATGAAGAGACTTTGACAACGATCTGCCGTGGCCTCTCCATCGACCGCAGTGAAATACGAGGGCATCAATGGGTCGATAATGGGCCCGGCTGGGCTGCCGTTCTGTTGGAATCTTCGGATCGGGTTCTCTCCCTGAAACCCCAGTTCAACCTTCTTAGCGAAATCAATTTCGGAATCATCGGAGCGGGATCGCCCAATCCTGCAGCCGATTTTGAAGTTCGAGCGTTCGTCGAATCGCTGAGCATCCCTGAGGATCCTGTTACCGGTAGTTTGGCCGCAGGAATCGCCATCTGGTTTGCCCGGGAAGGGCTCGCTCCGGAAAAGTACACATTGCACCAAGGCACGGCTCTACAACGCAGTGGACTCATCGAGGTCTGTCAGGAAGATGAGACCTTGTGGATCGGCGGCACGATCCTCGAAGGCGTCAGTGGTACTTTGCGAATCTGATTACATCGATTCCAACTCGTGGGGCAAATAATCCATCGTCGATCGGAAGTAATGACCCGCAGGATAGAAGAGAAGATTGGTCGCCCGACTGGTGTAGGCGCAAGCATAGTCCTCCAGTTGCCGACCGAAGTGAGTCAGTTCATTTCCAGCCCTGAAGAGGCTGCCCCAGTATTCATTGGTCGCCGTACTCAACTTTGATCGCAACTCTTCGCGCTGACGGATGAAGGCTTTCAGAGTATCAGACGCATTCTTGCGCGCATCATGACACTCCAAGCGCAACTTCTTGACTCCATTGCGCTCTTCATCGACGACCCCTTCGATACTCTGAAGGCATGCTTCCACCGCCTTCCAGTGCATCACCTCACGCTCGGTCGTGATGCGTCGCTCATCGACTTCTCGAAGCTGGCGAACCAACCCTGGCATCGCCGACTGGACGACCATCTCATCTTCCAATTCGGGCACGACCAACATCGTTCGCCAGTAAACGTTTCTCTTCGATGAAATCAAGTCCGCATAGATGTGGTCACCGACGTAGAGGATCTCTGGTCCAGTACAACCGATACACTCCTCGATCTCTGTTAGGTTTCCACCCAACAAAACCTTCTCGTGGATTCCCGGCTTCGCAGTTCTCCCCGCTGCAGGATTGAAGTATGTCGGCTTTCCACCCTCTGCAACAACGAGATCGAAGAGATCAAGCCACTCATCTCCGCGACTGGCATCTCTCCCGAGCACAGTGTTCATCATCGCTTGGGTGTATTCCCACTCACTGTTGGTCAGCAGGAAAACCTTCTTTCCGCAATCGCGAAGATGATTCAGCAATGCTTCAGTGCGAGGATCTTGGAAGATGAACTTCTGAGGATCAGCAGTGATCACACTTTTCAGTGAACCATCCCGGTGAATCGTATCCGTATGCTTGCGGATCTTTTCCCAAACCGTGCGTCGTTCTCCCGCTTCGGTGTGATCGACCAGTGCAGTCCACAAAAGAATCTCAGGTCTGCTGAAAGCGTGATCGACCTGAATAAATCGATCTCCATCGGTGACATGGGGAATGATGTCCCGATCACCATAGAGTCGCCTCTTTTCGCTGACGGTGAGTTTCTTCTTGCCACGGTATGCCCTGAGAACGTGACCGTATCGATCCGTTTTCAAAATGACGCCCTCATCGATATCGAGGATCAGAGCTTTTTTGGCAAATGAGAGATCAGGTAATCCCTCGAGCCATTCCCTGGGAATGCCTTCATGCTCGACGAGGCGATCAGCAACCAGTTTGCCCGCCAGAGCATCGAGAGCTTCATTATTGTAGATCGCAAGGGTGTGGTCGAAATCGAAGCCGACCGCATCGATTTGCCCAAAGCGCATCGTCCTGTTGGTGTAGATCGCCCGGTGATGATCAAAAACCGGGGTCCGGATCGCCATCGAGATCATGTCGAGCCAGCCGGATCCACCGCCATTGTTTGATTCGCCAGGATTGCGCTGTTTGTTCACAGGTTTGCCCTTCTTGATTCAATCTTCAAAAGAATCTTTAACGACTCCGCGGGATCTTCCACTGCTCTCTTGCCAAACTAATCCCGGAGCGCATTCAGGAAACGCATCGAACTCTCTACCAGTTCCGGTGCCCGGTGGGAATCCCTCGACAACTCTACCAGCAATTGGCCCTGATAGTCGTTTTCAGAGAGCAAGTTCACCAACTCCGGTAGATTGAGTTCACCCTCTCCCAATGGCAGATGTTCATGAATCCCACCACGACAATCATCGATGTGGACATGGATCACATCTTCGAGCACTTCACCTAGTAATCCCAAGGGGTCTCGTGACTCGGTCACCCCTAAGTGACCCAAGTCCACCGTCAATCCAAGAGCGGGATGATCGACGAGTTCCCTCAAGCTTTTCCAATCCGCCAAGCTTTCGATCAGCATGCCGGGTTCAGGCTCAAATCCGATTTTGATCCCTTTTGTACCGGCGTAATCCAACACCGGAATGAATGCTGAAATCAGCAATTCGATCACTTCTTGCGCATCTCTTTGAGGATCATCGTTGGCTCCACTCCAGAGGCTGACCACGGGAGCACCGAGAGCCGCTGCCACATCGATCGCTTGAAAGTAGGAGCGCTGACGCAACTCCCTACCTTCCTTGGAAGAACTCGCCAGTGTCGGCCAGTGCTTTCGAACCGGGTGCAGAAGGTAACGCCCCCCGGTTTCGATGCCCGCTTGCAGACCGGCTTCATTCAATTTTCGGGCGATCGAATCGAGCTCTTGCTGAGTGACTTGGGTCGGATCCAAGTGGGCTGGGCCCAATGTGATGCCGATGGCGGAATACCCGGAGGCAGAGAGGAGGTCGATGGCCTGATCGAGGCGATGATCCATCAAGCCATTCGTCACGTAGCCCGGCTTCCACATCTTTAATCCTCCGCCTTCGGAGAAATTCCCAACTCGATCAATTTTGGTCTCACCCAATCGAGTGCCGATTCACGGTCGTGAATTTCACCCTCACGCTGAGCATCTTCCAGAGACTCCAGAAGAGCCCCCATCTTTGGCCCTGGCTCCATCCCCAAATCGAGAAGATCTCTACCCTGAAGGAGTGGCTCCAGCGGAGGAGCAATCTGCTGCCATTCGCGGTACATTCGCAGACAATCCTCATACAGATCCATCTTCCGATGACTGCCGAGGCAATCCGCCTTGCACAGGGCGAGCAACTCTTCAAACCCCTCCTCTTCAAAGAGGCGGTAGCGGGTCGCAAGTCGCATATTTGGTACATTCATGAAAACCAAATGACGACGAACGAGGTAGACGATTCGCTCCTGCTGCTTCCGTGAAAAGCGTAAGCGCTCACAAATCTCTTCCGTCATCTTGGCACCAAGCTCGTCGTGTCCATTGAAGCGGATGCGATCGGGAGCTTCTTCATAGGTTCCCGGTTTGCCGACATCATGGAGCAAGGCTCCCATCGCCAACTCCGGAGTCGGATCCTCCAAATAGTGCAGAACCAAACCGGTGTGGATGAAGACATCCCCTTCCGGGTGATGCTCCGGCGGCTGTTGTACTCCCTTCATCTGTTCGATCTCGGGGAGAAACACCTGCATCAAACCGGATTCAGAGAGCAGTTCGTATCCACGCTTTCGATGAGGAGAAACCAAAATGCGAGTCAGCTCTTCACGGATGCGTTCCTGACTGACCGAGGCGAGATCTCCCGACTCTTGACAGATCGCCGACCAAGTCTCTGATTCGATGGGTAGATCGAGAACGGTGGCAAAGCGCACTCCGCGTAACATGCGTAATCGATCCTCCATGAAACGTTCCCGCGCTTCACCGATGGCGCGAATCACTCCCGACTGCAAATCGGCGATACCGCCGACGTGATCGACCACTTCTTCGCGATCGATATCCCAGAAGAGTCCATTGATGGTGAAATCGCGACGGAGGGCGTCCTCCTTTTCGTCGGTGAAGCGTACCGCTTCAGGGTGACGGCCATCCGCGATACCGATATCCGCCCGAAAAGTCGCCACTTCGACCTCTACTTCATCGAGCAAAACCCGCACAACCCCGAATTGTGCCCCGACGAGAACTGTTTTTTCAAAGAGGGCATCGATCTGGTCGGGGTGGGCGGAGGTCGCCAGATCAAAATCCTTGGGCTCCAGGCCCATCAGATAATCCCGGACCGCCCCGCCGGCGAGGACGCTGCGATGACCGGCAGCGGTGATGCGATCGTGGACGCGGCGAACTGCGTCGGGGATCATCAAAGGCTCGTCGGGGAACCCCTTGGGGGTTGATCCGGACATCGTGTTGCGTTCTCCTCCTGCTGGGCCGGGATTCCCTTCCCCGAGCCCTGGGGACACCCGAGGATAACCGAAGTGAAGCGATCTTGGCATGAAAGGTGACCGCGGATTCTCATTCGCCCACCCACAGGAGTTTGATGAGCAACGAGAATGACGATCTCAGGAGAATCCGGGCACTCTCTGCCATGCTCCATCAGCACAATTTCCGTTACTACATCCTCGACGATCCGCAGATCTCCGACGCCGAATACGATCGCCTGCTGAAAGAGCTCGAAGATCTGGAATCACGCTACCCAGATGCGGTGGCGGCGGATTCCCCGACTCGCAAAGTCGGTGTCACCTGGACACCGGAAGACTTCGTCGCCGAAAAACTTCCTTCGGTGGAGCATCGGGT
>NHDG01000042.1 GCA_002167285.1 Planctomycetia bacterium TMED53 | reverse complement strand
TGCCCGGGCTGCACGCGAGCGGCGTGGCTGATCGCGCGAGGCAGTAGCTGCCACTTGGGCAGTCGAAGCAGGATTGAGTTCTGTCGAAGTTCGCAGGGGTGGTTCATTGATCGCGACCTTGGGTGGCGGATCCAATTTCTTCCAGGAAACTTCTCCACCCGCAGGAGTGAATCTATATAGCGTGACAGCCATCGCTGGCAGTCTCCTTGCACCTTCCAGCGAATGTTCTTTGTCAGTGCCGCCTGCAGCAGCCGTGGGTCTGACTTGTTCTAGTCCAGCTGAATTTACAGCTCAGTTGGATTGGGCATTACTCGGTGGCGATACTGCGATTGCCATCCACAGAAATGGTGCCCAAGTGGCAAGTTTACCTGGGGGGACGACAACATTCACCGATACCGCTGCCCCCGGTGGAATCCAGACCTACGAAGTCATCATCGAGGCCTCAGGCGTTTTCAGTGATCCTGTAACGTGCTTAGTAAATGTGCAAGTTCCAGCAGCCCCTGTCATCACAGCAGCGGTTGATTTTTCTACGATTGAACTTGGTAACACGGTTCAATTCTCAGCAACTTCTGATGTTGCAGGAGTGACTTGGTCATGGACATTTGGTGATGGGGAAACTTCTAATGAGCAGAACCCACAGCACCTTTATTCCACAGCGGGAGTCTTCACTGCAAGTGTCACAGCTACGGGGCAAGGTGGAATCAGTAATCTTGTTGAAGTGACAGTTAACGTATTGCAACCGGTTTTCCTCAGAAGTGACAACAATGGCGACGGAACCATCGATATTTCGGATCCAATTCAAGCTCTGGAATATCTCTTCGGTTCGGGCTTGAGCAGTTGTGAATCAGCGATGGATTTCAATGATGACGGAGTGGTCGATCTTTCAGACGTCGTCAATGTCTTGACCTTTATCTTCGAGGGAACAGTCACCCCTGCTGCTCCGTATCCGGCATGCGGAACCGATCCCACTGCCGATGCTCTGACATGCACCAGCCAGAGTACGTGTCCATGATCAATTAACTTGATCAATAAATTGGTTTCAGTGAATCGATGCATGGGCTGAGAAATTCAGCCTATTGCATCGGTTGCTAGAGCTTCGTTTTTTGAGGGACTTTTAATCAACCACAATTCAAAGAATCGGCGGTCGGATCGATGCCGGGTGTGGGGTATGGAGCAGGAGGGGGAGGCGCTGCTCCGAAGAGGAAGTTCAATAGGTTCACCGGATCAGCGATATTTATCGAACCATTGTCATTGCAATCTAGAGCATCCAGGCATGTCGCTGGATATGAGCTGAAGAGGTAACTGAGAACGTTGATCGCATCGGAGATGGTGATCGTTCCACCCATGTCTGCATCACAACGAATGAAACTCAGCGGTACAGTGGCAGAGCAGGTAGAGGGCATCGAGGCGATCCCCATGAGATGTCCGATGACTGCATACTCTACTGTGCCGGGAGTTGCACTAGGATCTTCGAATGACGTTTCGCCTCCGAGAAGTGTCGTCAGTGGGAGACCGTCACGCTCCACGCTAATCCAGTCGTAGCTGGCTGCATTGGCCCAGCTTAAAACTGCAGCGGTACCGTTAAAGGTGCAGTCGAGGTTGAGCACTTGCGGAGAGAGGCTTGGGAAATCGAAATCGAGAGTAGATCCCGCAGTCAAAACAAAGTTTGCCTCGGTGATATCGATCAGTCCAGTTCCCGCAGGGGCGACTGCAGTGATGTTCCAGAGGCCCTCAGTGAGTGTCAGTGAATAGGTTCCATCGGCTGCCGAGGTCGTGGTTCCCCATGGGGGTATGCTACCGGTAGAAGATTCTTGCGTCGTTATCGTAATCCCCTCCAGAGGGACGCCTGCACTCGTAACCAGTCCAGTCAGATCAGCGGAACTATTGAGCGAGATCTGCCCCAGATCGGTAGGGGAATAACAGGGAAGATTTTCGATGTAGGCGGGTCCCAATCCACTGAGAGGGTCAGGGAAAAAGGCCAGGTTGTAATCGTTTTCCAGAACGACTGCGTTGAAGTTTCCTGCGAGGTTTCCATTCTCATGTAACGTGTTGTAGGCGATTCCGGTGCTAGCGAGAAAGAACTCTACATCTACGAGCGGGACGGGATTACCTGCAGGATCGATAAATGAACCGGTCACGCTGACCCCATCCTCAAGGATGATCTCTCCAATATTCGTTGGGCTTACAGGAGCCATCGCCAAGCTGATCTGCTTCGAGACTCGAACGGGGCCACTTGCGGGAGGATCGACTTCCAAGGTGATTGGGCCGGCAGGCACTAGAATATCAAAGCTGCCATCGAAAATGGTCTGATCTGAAGCGATGTAGATCGATTCACCAGTGTTTGAATAGTGCGCATCAAAGTTTGCTCCAGCGATCGCTTCTCCTAAGGAACCAATCACCGACCCCTGCAAGTGGTAACCCTGAGGCAGCACGATAGTACCTAGGTCTTGGTTGCTGAAGACTGGTAGATCTTCGAATTCGTGAGCGATCAGTTCGATGCCCGGAGTCGGGGTGACATCTCTATGTCGAACTGTCCAGACACCACTGGGCACAAGAACATTGAAGAAACCGAAGAGGTCGGTATCGTCATTGAACAAATCAAACGCGGTTCCCGTTGAATCGTAAATATTCATATCGATTCCGGGGAGTGGTAACCCATCCTGATCGAGAACGATTCCCGTTAAGGTATGCGCAGAAGGCATTTCAATCTGCCCAAGATCAGTGCTTCCAAATAGTAATCCAAGGTCTTGTTCAATCGGAAAAACAGTGGGGTTAGGAGCGATATCAGAGAAGGTGATACGGTATTCATCGATGATGGCGGGAATCGTGACCGAGAACTCTCCCAAAAGATTCGTTTCATCGCCAATGAGACTGAGCCAGCCAGCTTGATCTCCACGGATGTCGATATCGATCGTTGTCACTGGTGCGCCATTGGAATCGACGATTGAACCAGAGATGACCCAGCCCGAAGAAAGCGGCAAAGTTCCGACGTCAAGGTTGCCACTTAGATTGATACTGAGCTCGTCGGGAAGATGTGCCGTGACAGGCTCCAATTGAAGAAGATATTGGCCCGCCGGAATCACAGTATTGATGTTGATCAGAAAAGAACCATCGACTGCTGTTGTATCACCAGAAATGGGGATAACGGTGCTCGGGGACGATGGATCGATGAGATCGAGATCGACTCCGGCAATAGGCCCACCTGCGGCATCGACGACACTTCCGCTGATCGTCCATGTTTGTGCATTCGCTTCCGCTGTGGCAAGACTCACCACGAGCAGGAGTAAGAGCGTAGAGATCTTCCGAGCGAAGGTGGGGACCATGCTGCAACTCTCTGACCAAAGGCAGGATTAACTAACGGGAGGCTCTTGGTTTACAAATTGGGTTAGATGAGCTTAATGTGCTCAAATAGTACATTATCGGGCACTATCCACAATTTATAATACTCGTGGTAAGTTGTTTTGTAAACAGTACAAAGTCGTTATGATTTACATGAGTCAGTATTCTGATCAGGCAGAGGCCTAATCCGGTCGATAGTCGGCGTAAGTTGTGTAAATATGGAGCATACGTGTCTGAAAGCGGTGTCTTAAGCCGATTCTTCAGGATGCGTTTAGGGCCCGCCAAGCAGAACATTGTTCCGAAAATGCATAGCTTAGGAAGGTGCATCTCGTGGATTTCTTGAAGATCGCGGGCTTCTGTCTACTGACTGTCGTCGTATTTTCGACGGTCGTTTCCGCAGATCCCCCTCCGGGCTACTACTCGACTGCATCTGGACTATCAGGGGAGTCTCTGAGACTTGCCCTTCATGAGATCGTCGACGATCACCAGAGAATCCCCTACACGAGCTCCGCAACTGACACTTGGGATGCCCTTGGAGTTTGTGAGCAGGATCCAGCAAATCCATCCCGAGTGATCACTGTCTACAGGAACACTTCTGTTTTGTGGAGTGAGCAGAACACTTCAATTGGATGGAACCGAGAGCACACCTGGCCTTCTTCATTCGGGTACACCAATGATAATGGGTGTAACTACCCATACTCCGATCTTCATCAGTTGAGGGCAGCGAGCCCCAGTTACAACTCTGCCAGGGGAAATCGTCCATACGACTGGTGCACCTCAGCGAACTGCGAAGGATTTGTTGCAGAAGGAACAGCATTTTCCAACTTTGCCAGTGGTTTCGGTAGTACCGGTTCATGGGAGGCTTGGGAAGATCGCAGGGGAGATGTTGCTCGCAACATTTTTTATATGGACATGCGTTACGAAGGTGGAACCCATTCACAGACCGGTTGTTCTGAACCGGACTTGAGGATTACCGATAACCGAAGTTTGATTGTTTCAAATACGAGTCAAAATTTGTCGGTAGCTTATATGGGTTTGCTCTCTGTACTTCTGGAATGGCATCTGGAAGATCCGGTGAGTGTTGCAGAACAGAATCGAAATGATGCCGTCTTTGGGTACCAGGGGAATCGCAACCCCTTTATCGATCACCCCGAATTTGTGTGCCTGATTTGGGCCTGCCCAACGACAGATACGACTCCTCCTGCAGTACCTTCGGGCCTTGTCGTCACTGAGGCGACATGTGAATTGATTCTTGATTGGGCTGACAATCTCGAAGCAGATCTCGCCAGCTACACGATCTTAAGATCGACCACAGCAGCAGGCCCATACAGTGTAATTGGTAGCAGTACTCTAAGTTCTTTTACGGATACCACTGTGGATGGTGGAGTGACTTACCACTACCAGATCACCGCCTCAGATCTCTCTGGAAATCAAAGTAATCCGAGCTCAAACGCCTCAGGGGTAGCTCTTACAGGGACTGGATGCGGCGGACCACCTCCTAATCCAGGAGATGTGGACTTGGTGATCTCTGAGTTGATGCCCAACCCACAGCTGGTGAGTGATGCGACTGGAGAGTGGCTAGAGATTTTCAATCGAGGAACTCTCTCCGTGGATCTCTCCGGCTGGACGATCAGGGACGATGATACAGATAGCCATTTGATCTCTGCAGTTGGAGGATTGGTTATTCCGCCTTTAGGATTTGTGGTGCTTGCTCGATCTGCAGACCCCGCCAGTAATGGTGGAGTTAATCCTGATTACGTTTACAGCTCATTTATTTTGGCGAACAGTGTTGACGAGATCGTCCTGATCGATCCCCAAGGAGTGGAACACACCCGAGTCAATTACACTTCAGGTACCTTCCCTTATGGGGCAGGGGTTTCTTGCGAGCTCCTCGATCTGTCAGCCACTCTTCCGGGTGATTCGGTAAACTGGGCAGCTTCACAGCAACCATTCGGTGTTGGTGATCTCGGTAGTCCCGGAAATGAGGGCGGAGCGACACTGCCACCTCCCACGACCAACAATGACTTTGTTCGAGGTGATCCAAACTCTGACGGGACCACAGACATCAGTGACCCCATCATGGTTTTAGAGTTTCTCTTCGGTTCAGTCAGCTCCCTGAGTTGTCCTGATTCTGGGGACGCAAACGATGATGGAGCGGTGGATATTTCGGATGCCATCTTCCTGTTGCAGTACTTGTTTGAGGGATCAGTGGTCATCCCTGATCCTGTCGGAACACCTGGACCGGACCCTACACCCGACGCACTGGGGTGCTGAGCCATAGAAGAGCGGCGAGGATCAGAAAAACCGCTTCCGGTTGTCCACCTGGAGCTCTCTGATTCGAGTCCGCGACGCCCAGCCAGCGCATAGAGCTCATATCCCTGCAGAGGAGCTTGGATATCGAGGCGATGTCTTCTTCACCAGTTTCAATCCGGGTCGGTATCGAATTTGATCCGAGGTTGTAAGTGGTGTGATAAAAATCGCTTCCAGGTTTTGCGAGCAAGTCTACTTCAGGATCAGACTCATTTTTGAGCACTCTCGCCGTCGATTGCATCGATTCGTTGTATAGCCGTTCAACCAAAAGTACTGATTCACCGTGGGAACCGATCGCGACCTTCGCGATTCGGTCCGGTGAGAGTTTTCTTCTCAGGCTTGTTGCCAACATGTCTCGGATGCGGTGAATGATTTGATTTCCGTTCTCCCCAAGCCGCAATGGATCGAAACCAGACCACCACAAAATTGCTTCACCCTTTAATTGTTTATTACTAGTGAGAATATTGTTGCCGATCGAGTCGGACCAAACAGAATCCGCAGTGACTAAATCTTCCCATTCCTTCTTCAGGGTCAGGCATTGCAATGGGGGTGGGCAGTCTGCGGAGAACCCGCTCGTCAATAGGGCTCGTTCGTTTTGTATCAGTGGAGGTTGGGTTTTCTTCCACCTGGAGGAGTCATCGTTTATCCACCGACTCAACTTGATTCGAGCATCGATGGGATTGATGGCCGATTGCCAGATTCCTCCAGCTGCTGCGGAGAGTTCAGCAACTGCGCTGGATTCCGCGAGTTCTCCGACTAGGAGAATCTCAAGTTCGATCCCAGATTGATTCACTTGGTTTCCAATACTCTGCCAATTGGCAGGAGAGGTTCGCCCATCGGTGACGACCAAAACTCTCTTGGAGCCGGAATGGTTTTTCAAAGCGGGTAAAATTTCCAGCAGAGATTGCCCCAAGCGAGTACCGCCACCCGATCGAATCTGTGTAGTGAGGTTGTTGACGATCATCGGATCGATCGGGGTTCCGGGTTTGACCAGCCAAGAGACACTGTCCCTGAATCCTGCCACACCCCAGCGAATCCCCTCAGCAGAGTCGTCAAGGATTGTGATCGCAGATTCGAGCATCGTGGTGGCCGCTTCCCCGATCAAGCTGCCAGAAAGATCAAGAAGCAGCACACCCATATCAAGATCTTCTTCCCTTGGAGCTGGCAGCGGAGCACCCAATATGTCGCCCAAGGCGATGCGAGTTTCTTCATCGGGACAGATGGGATGACCCGAGGCAGCGAAAATAGTTCCTCCCGTTTCGACCCAGGAGCGGATCTTCTCGCATGTGTCGCGACTCAGCTCCTCTCCATTCCAAGCAACCAAGGCACCATTTCCTAGATGGGGTAAATCGTTCTCAGGGTAAGACTTCACATCGAAGCGGGGGTCGTCAAACAAACTGTTCAGTGAGGAGTTTTTGGGGGTTACTGAATAGACTTCGATCGGCGGAAGAACTCTGAAAGAGAGCTCTCTTCCCCTTGAATCAGTCACCGTCCATATGCCCGAGGCTTTAACTTTGATCGGGATCGGAAGCGATTCTTTTTGCCCACTAGGATCTGTCAGGGTCCAATCGTCGAAAGATGATTCTCCGACAATATTCACACTTTGTCCCGGCTCGATGATCGTCCTTGATAGAGCCCACTTTTTTTGGGGATCGATTCCTTCAATACGGTCGCTCATCTTCCAACCGATTCCGCGGACCTGCAACTCTCTGAAAAATTGTGGTGTTGGTGCAGGGTCAGATGGGAAGAAAACAAGTTCTGCTCCGGAAGTGATCTGACTTGGTTGGATTTGAGGTCGGCGATCTCTATCAGGATTACTCCAGGAGACTGTCCCCGAAGACCAACCTGTGATGATGGCGATCAAGATCAATATCAAAGTAGGTAGAGAGCGGAGACCTCTCAAAAATAAAACGAATACACACAGTAGAGCTGTGGCGATCAGTCCGCTGTGAATCCCCAACCAGTTCCAGTGGGATAACGCTGGAGATTCTGAAGGAGTGAGCTCGGTGACCATCCTTGCCATCAGGAGAGGCCAATCGGATCGATCTGCAAGATCTCCTGCTTCAGGATCAAATCCCCATACAAATCCTTGGGGAGTGCGCGTCAGTAATGCTTCACCGGTCTCCGTCTCAAGGATTGGGATTCCGACGGGAACAGCATGTGCTGCAGTGATCGTCCAAGTCTCGGGGCC
>NHDG01000041.1 GCA_002167285.1 Planctomycetia bacterium TMED53 | reverse complement strand
TGGGCTCGGGTCCATTATTGAACTGGTACTGAAGGATGTTGATGGGATCTGCGAGGTTTACATTTCCGTCAGCGTCAAAATCACCCCTCTTGAACTGGGTTCCCAATGGGGCTTCAGTGATTTCAAAGCTGGCTCCGCTAGTACTGACGATGGCGGCTATGCTGCCTAAGGCGATCAGGATGGGGGTCGCGGGAGAACCAGATGCTGGAACGAGATCTCCCGTGAAGCTAAGACTGGTCGAACCAGGTGTCGCTGTTTCTAGGATATCGTAGGACGCTGTTACCAACTGGGCGCCAGTTTCTGCTGGGATCGTGCTGAGAGAGCCTGAATCTAATGAAGCCAGGCAAGCTACGACGAGACCGTCAGCTCCGACCGGATCCAGGACCGGAAGGAAATATTCTGGACCTGCACCACCATTCAATGCCTGAAGGCTGCTTCCGGGTTCCGCAGAGATCAAAGTCAGCTTCGTTCCGTCATGGGCCAATCCGAGGGAGAACCCATAATAATCCAGGGGAGCGTCGACGTTGATGTCCACGCCGATATTGGTTCCCTGGTCGGAGGAAGCGGCAGAAGTTGCTGCAGAGAGACTGAATGGAGGCAGGCCACCGATTTCGATCAATCCTTCAGTGAGCTCCGGAATGATGGGTGCGGTTCCTCCAGGAGGAACGACCAGCGTCTCAACCCCGCTCGCCGAACAGCTGAAACTCGAGTTACAGTAGTTCACAGGGGCAAAGGTATCGTCAGGACCGAGGAGATCCACATCGACGATGATCATTTCGTAGCCGGTACCTGCAGGCAGTGATTGAATGCCAACGAAATCGATCACGACACCCTGGATGATTCCTTCTCCTGGGCAAATCGTCAATTCTGCGAAAGCAGCGGGCTGTCCGCCATTTGAGGTCAGTGTGGCTTCTCCGTCGGATGCAGCGGTGAAATCGTAGTCGTTCGCGCTGGTATCCTCGCAAACACCAAAGGACCAGCCTGCGATGTTTCCGCCTGGGTTATCGAGCATACAGCGAATTTGAATCGAGGAGCCGCTTGGTGCCGTTTCCGTGGTATCGAAGTACATCGAGTAATCCTGGGACCATGCCGTTTGAGACAAGAGCAACAGGGCCACGAGGGCGACGATTTTGATGCAACGCTGAACAGAAATCATTGGATCTCCTGTATCTCTACTCGGGCGAGTCAACTCTCCCCCGCAAACCGGGTTTTGAAGATCTTTAGGATCTCCTCCTGGCCAGGGCCGGTAAACTATTGCCGACTTGGCGCGATAGGCGGGGTCTTGTCTTTCTCGCTAAAAGTGACTGCATTGGGGTTCATTAGGCACTGGAAGTGGTCAAAAAGGCCCATAGAGGCTCTCATGAGGGCTTCCAAGCTTCATCCAGACTATTGTAGCACCCCGAAGCCTATTCAGGGAGCCCTCATTACCACAATCCTCCTTGATTTGAATAATTGTCCAAGTCCCAGACTTCGATCCTCAAAGCGGACTGATTTGGAACTGATATCACTTCAAACCGAGTGAATTCGCGGTCGTACTGCGGGCACGGTGATTGCCCTAAATCCCTCAGGGACTAATTCCGGT
This sequence comes from Planctomycetia bacterium TMED53, assembly GCA_002167285.1. Classification (GTDB taxonomy): domain Bacteria; phylum Planctomycetota; class UBA8108; order UBA1146; family UBA1146; genus UBA12191. Next base: position 34,233 of record NHDG01000041.1, on the reverse strand, counting down.
CCTACCCCCCGATTTCTGGAAAGGCTGCCATGACTTCCGAAAACCGCCCTGGCACCTCTGAGCAAAATGCGAGATCTCGATCAAAGCAAAATGGTCGTGTTCACCATGTGGAGGAGCTGCGTCGTAAGGGGATCCAGAAGGTCCGCGTTGTCGGTCAAAGCCAACTTCAAGAGCTGGCTCGAGAAGCTGTCGCTCGCGCAGTTCTGGAGCTCGCAGAGAGCCTAGAAGTCAGTGAAGAGACAAAGAAGTCTCTCGTTGGTCGGGCTCAGGAAACCATTCTCAAGGAATCCCGTGAAGAGCTTCCTGAGATTATTGACGAACCGGCGATGAAACCTGACGTGCAATTGAAGACTCCATCAACGGATGCTGAAAGCACTGCTGTCTCGTTGCCTATGGCGCTACAGGACCAAGAAATGTTGAAGGAATTGTCGAGGCTCATCGCCCGTGATTGGAGATCTGAACTGAATTCAGTTCAGGATTCCCATAGAGCACAGGTTGAAAGGCTTGAAATGAGAATAGAAGAACTGACTCGCGCCCTGAGGGCGACAGATCAGGTACTTACCCGTGGCAAAGAGGAAAAAGGCACTGAAGACCTTGTCTTGATGCCATTTGATCACAAGAAGGAAGAGCTGCTCGATCAACTGTTCCAAGCAAACGTGGCCTTGAGGGAGATCTCCTCGGGTCTGGACTCAGAAGATGGAACTTCGATGGATGGTGAAGGAAGGTCAGCATGAACATGAAGCTCAATAAGAACACTCAAAATGAGAGCGATATTGGTATCACTCCTGTCGATGGAAGCACTGCAGCCATCAAAATCGGTATTGATCTAGGAACCAGCCGCAGCGCTATCTGCTCCTCAAAAGGTGAGCGTTTAGTGATGGCCAGCGTCGTAGGTTGGCCAAAGGATGCTGTTTCAGCAAAAGTATTTGGTCGCAGAGTATTGGTTGGCGATGCCGTTCTTGAAAATCGCATGGCTTTAAAAACATGCTTCCCACTCGCCAATGGCAACTTGGCATTTTCAGGCAAAGAGGGTCAAGAGCAGGAAACCTTGCGTAAAGCAGGTTTGCACCTGTTTTCGGCACTGCGCATGGCTGCTAACCCAAACGAGAAACAGGCTGTGCACGCCGTTATTGGAGCTCCCGCTGAAGCGACCCGCGAGAATAAGCAAGCAATCATAGATCTGGCCCGTGAGGCGGGTATTGAGGGTGTGATGGTCGTGTCTGAGCCTTTTGCAGTGGCTTATGCACTGGACGCATTAGAAGACGCAATGGTCGTGGATATTGGAGCGGGCACCATCGATTTATGTCGCATGGCTGGCAGTTTGCCAGGTGTCGAAGATCAACTGACCGTTTTCCACGCAGGGAATGACGTCGACGCTCGAATTTGTGAACTGATTCGCGAAAAGAGGCCCGAGGTTCAGTTTTCACGAAACATGATAAAACAAGCAAAAGAGCGTTTCAGTAGTGTTGTGGATACCAACAAGCGCGCAATGGTTCGCTTCCCTGTTAACGGCAAGCCCACAGAGATCGACATCACCGCAGAGATTGCATCAGCAGTTGGTGAGCTTGTCCCCCACATCACCGAAGGGATCCAGAAACTGGTATCAAGCTTTGATCCTGAGTTCCAACACCGTATCCGAAACCGTGTCATCGTCAGTGGCGGTGGATCACAGGTTTACGGACTTCAAGAGGCTTTGGAAAAGGGCCTGGCCGAGCTCGGAGGTGGAAATGTGGAGATCGTTGACGATCCCGTTTACGCAGGAGCCCAAGGTGCCCTCAAGCTGGCCCAAGAGATGCCAGAAGAGTACTGGCAGCAACTCGGTGAAGATCAGTAATTTTTGACTTCCTCACTCAGCGCCGGGGGTCCCATGCAGGTGGGATCCTCGGCGTCTATCAATTTTAGAAGCTGTCTTTAAAGAACCGGGGGTTGACCAGCCGACTTTTGTCGGAGCTCTGTGACGATGGTTGTCAAATGACGGGCCGTCTGTTGCATATGATCAATGGTTGTATCCGGCCCCAACGAAATCCGAATAGATCCACGTATGTCTTTATCAGCGATACCCATAGCTTTGAGGACGTGGCTCGGTTCTCGCGCCCCCGACGAACACGCCGATCCACTCGAAGCCGAGATTCCGACCATATCGAGTCTAACCAGTAATGTCTCAGCATGGATTCCGGAAAGTGAGACATTGATGCAGCCAGGCCAATCTCTATCGGACTGCTGAATGATTTGATGGTTAGGTAGCTCTGAAAGAGCGTTGGCGAATTGATTTCGGCACTCTTTAAGACGCTCCCTATTCCAAGGCTGGTCAGATGAGAACGATTCAGCGAGTAAGCCCATGCCGTGAATTGCGAGTAAGTTTTCAGTACCTGGGCGGATCTTCTTTTCTTGAGGTCCTCCGTGTGTGGACGGTTGGTGCAGTAACCCTTTTCGAACCCAAAGAGCGCCAACACCAGACGGTCCACCTGATTTGTGAGACGTAATGCTCGCTGAATCTAAGTTGGAATTCCCTAAGTGAATCGGTTCGCGAAAGAAGCCTTGTGCGCCGTCAGAATGCAACTTGCCACCTGATCGATGCACGGCTTCGCCGATCAAATCTAAGTCTTGGCAGATTCCAGTTTCATTATTGATCCACTGTATGCTAACAAGGCCTTTATCGGGAACTTGATCAAGCTCCAAGCGACCAGAGGGATCAACAGGGATGAGGCTTCCAGACCTTCCAAGTTGATGTTGTTTTTTAACAGGTTCGAGAACTGAAGGATGCTCAACGGTGCTCGTAGAGATACTCGAGTCGTCAGTCACCAATCCCGTGATGGCTAGGTTATTGCTTTCGGTTCCACCGCTAGTGAAGACGATTTCCGAAGGTTCAACGTGAAGTGCAAAGGCGACGCGGTCACGAGCTTCTTCGAGTATTTTACGTGCGTGACGACCGTCTTCGTGAAGGCTCGAGGGGTTTCCCCAATGGTGAGAATCTAATAATTCTAGTAACCCTTCCCTTACTCTGGGAAGAATCGGGCTCGTGGCGTTGTGATCGAGGTAGATCCTGTTCACTGAATTTGATTTCCGAAATCGATGCCTCTGGGGCTGAGAAGGTCGATCCTCCATGTAGACCCTGGGACCTTAACAGTGTTGAGGGAGTATTCGATGTACTGAGTCTCAGATTCCCAGATCAAGGTCACCCAGTATTCATTGGATAGAGAGTTTGAGGATTCGGGGGTGGTATCGACTTCAGAGCTAACAACTAGATCTCTGAGACCAATATCGTCCAATTCCGGAACGTCCACGAAGCGAATCAACCCTTTAAACTGGATTTCAGAAATTCGATCCTGGGTTTCCTGGGTCAGGGTTTGGTAGGCACGTGAGTAATCACCAGCGTCTACGCAGTAGCGAAAGTATCGGACAGTTTCAACGGGGCTATTACGTTGGAAATGGTCATCGACTTTAGGGATTTGCTTACAGCCGAAGACGAAGAGAGCTAAAGCCAAAAAGAGCCCTATTCGCTGAGCTGCTATGAGGAAATGTATCAACTTTCTTCCTCCTCGTCAGATCCTAATCCTGGAAATTCAGGAAGCTGATCGCTACCTGGAGAACTCAAGATATCAGAGACATTGATCGAAGGAACTTCATCAAGGACTTCTTGAGTCACGAAGAGCGGGAATCCCAAGCGAGCAGAGAGAACGAATGCGTCACTAGGCCGACAGTCGATATGGGCCTCTTGTGAGATTCCGTCAGAACCTTTGCGTTCCAGCACAAGAAGGCCAAAAAAGTTGCCTTGAACAACTTGAGTGACGACGGCTCTACAGATCTTGATATCGAAGCCAAGAAGGATTGAAGACATCAACTGGTGCGTCATCGGTCGAGGGGATTCGTGGTTCAGAAGAGCCTCTTCTAAAGCGACGGCTTCCGCATGACCAATGCAAACGACAAAATTCTTAGATTCGCTGTGTATTTGGACAATCGCCCCAAGATCTGATTCTTGAGGAAAGCAGCGTTGACCGATACGGATCGGGATCAGCGGATCGTCCATCAGGCTCTCTTTCCATGCGAAAACACATCCAAGCTAGAACCATGGTCTTCGAGGCAATCTCGAAGCTGTGGAAGTAGGTCCAAGTTGTTTGACGAACAAGCGACAAATTCCCCATCCCCACCATTCAAGACAGGGCAGGCCCTCCCACCCGATTCCTTAATGATGAGCAGACCAGCAGCAATGTCCCATTCATGGGTTTTGTACCATGCGGAAGCATCAAGTCGGCCTAATGCGACCCAGGCCATCTCAAGTGCGATCGATCCAAGAGTTCTTTGTTTGATGTTTGCTGGTAAAAAGCTTCTCCAGCGAGGTCGCTTTTTGCGCCATCTTGGAGTCAGGTGAATCATTGGGACTGATTGAGGTCTGGATTGAAATGGAAATGATCCACCAGTGGTGATCCCTTCACCTGCTACGGCTTCGATCCACTCGCCTCGCACTGGATCGGAAATCCAACCGAAAATTGTTTCCCCGTCGTGTCGATAGGCGATAGAAACCGCGAAGATTGGAATCCCTCTACTATGATTCGTAGAGCCGTCGAGCGGATCGATGATCCAGCCATTTCGCTGAGTTCGTGGATCAACGCCGAGCTCCTCTCCCGAGATGGGGTCGTCAGGAAAACGTTCTTGGGTAATTTTACGGAATAGAGTCTCTGATTCGATATCAGCAGATTCTCCAGCAAGGAATCGATCCTTGACCAGGCGGCTTAGCGTGCTCAATGCTTGTCTACCGTGACTTCGCTTCGTGGCTAAAGAATCGAGCATCAGCGAGGTCCGGAATCTTTTTGAACTGAATCGGAGAGCGCCACTAGACCAGGAAGAGATTTCCCCTCAAGGAACTCGAGTGCTGCTCCTCCACCAGTAGAGACATGATGAAAGTAATTGGCTAAACCTAGTTGGCGAACTGCAGCTGCACTATCACCTCCGCCTACGACTACTTTTCCAGGAATCTTCGCTAAGAATTTTGCCAGTTCTCGAGTTCCTGAAGAGAACTCCGGAGTCTCGAATACACCTGCAGGGCCATTCCAGAAAACGGTTTCGGCTGCAGATAGCTTTTTCTGAATCTCGCTGATCGACTCGGGACCGACATCGAAAAGACTGAAATCATCGGGGACGGAGTCGCCGCGACGAATGTTTATGGTCTCTGTTGGTTCGATAGGCTGATCTCCAGCAATGAAATCAACAGGAAGCACCATTTCAACATTTCCACTGATTAGTTGATGGACTTCATTGAGGGATTCAGGTTCGATTTTAGAGGAGCCCACATCCACACCCTGGCCATGCAGTAATGTGTTCGCTAGTCCCCCCGTACAGATGACGCCATCCAGTTTGGTAGAGAGCGTGTTGAGGACACCCAGCTTGTCGCTCACTTTTGCTCCTCCTGAGATAACCCAAAATGGCCGCTTTGGGTGGTCTTTAATTTGACTTAAAACAGCCAACTCTTTTTGGATCAAGTGGCCTACAAACGAGGGAAGCAATGTGGTGATAGCGTCCACTGAAGCATGGGCTCTGTGGCAGCAGCCGAATGCGTCATTGACGTAAAATTGATTTCCACTGGCAAGCTTCTTGGCAAATTCGAGATCGTTGGATTTTTCTCCAGGTGAAAATCTTAGGTTTTCCAGGATAAGTAAGCTTCCAGGGCTCTGTTCGCTTACTTGATGTTGATAAATCGGGCCTGGAGGAAACTCTTCGATCAAGGCCACAGGGTAGCTCAAGTTCGCAGCGAAGTAGCGATATAGAGGCTCCGTGCTCAAGTTGGGGTCTACACCAGAAGGTCTGCCAAGGTGAGTCGCTACAGTGACGACACATCCTGAGGAAAGTAAGCTCTCAAGGGTTGGGAGCAGGGCAGAGACTCGATTGAAATCGGTGATCTTTCCGTCTTCGAGAGGAACGTTGAGGTCCCCGCGGAGAAAGACTCTGTCACCCGCCTCGACAATCGTTAGCAATTCTTCGATGGTGCGCATCTAGAATCTCCTGTTCAGTGCTGGGTAACACCATAACAGCCTGATCGCCGTATCGGAATATGATGAAGTGATCGGAATCACTTGTCGGGTGACTGGGTAGCCGTAGATTTGACCAACTGCGAGATGCGATTACGGAAGCAGTGTCTCGTAAACAAGAAGATCGGAAATCGCAGCAAATTCCAGAAGGCAGCAAAGAGGCCTCTGCTGATTTGTAACAATACGATTTTGCGGGCTCGACTACTGGGCAGAGGAAGAGGTGTTACATGCTCATTTTCGGAATGCTGGCCATTATTCAAGCGCTTACTCCGGTGCAGGCAGGGGCTTTGCGCCCTTGCGCTTCAGCCACGGCCATTTTGATACGCGAGAGGAGACCGCTTCTAAAGTCACGTAGTAGGTGTAGCGAAGGCCCACTTCTTTAGGCCGGCGAGTACTTGCTGAGAATGGTAGCTTGACCTTGGAAGTATGTAGGCGTTTCAATTTTCCTTCAGGAGTCCGTTCAAGTAACTCCATCGTTGCCTCTCCCTGGAAAATATTCGCAATCGGTGCCCCGTAAAAATCCTGCTGGCGAACAAAAAAGCAACGAATCTTGACTTTGAGCACATGCGACGCCTTGTTCACATCGCCCTCTGCGAAGCGAACTTTTCCGCCCATTCTATTTAGCTGATACTTCAGTCCTGAAGACTCAACTTTAGTGCGTCCCATCTTTTCGTCTGCTTGCAAAATGATGACTGTGGTGTCCTTGTTGATCGGCGGCAGTCCTGGAAGTGGGTTTACTTTGGTTCTTTCCCACTCCGGAAGCGGCAACTCATCAGGAACTTCTGGGAGCTCTTCAGCAGGAGTGCTATCTAGTTCCTTTTGACGATTCTTCGCTTCTTTGCTTCCTGCTAAATACCAATCTCCTCCGATCCAGACGTAGCCCAGGGCTTTACGAGCATCGAATTGGTCAGGTGAGAGATTGAGAACCATTTTCCAATGCACTTTAGCCTGAGCGTCGAGCCCACGGGACTGACACCATTTAGCCATATCAATTTGACCAGTGAGATCGTTGTCTTTGACGGAGTCGGCTCTTTTTTTGTACTCGTCTAAGGGCGTAGAGGACTTTTTGATATTTTTGATCTCTGATCGATCGAGGGTCACGATAGAACCGTCCAGTTTACGAATGCTAACCAGATCTCCGATTTCCCTGACGATATTGCCTTCGACTTTATCACCATTGGTGAGCTCGAAGACATCTCCATATAGAAGTGAAGGAAGCAGGGTCAGAATAACAAAAGCCATCAACAGGAATGGTAGAGAGAATGCCCTCATTCCAGAGCGTATCGGATTGGTCGTTTGATGACATGTTTTGTTGGCCAAGATCCTGTATCCTTTCAGGGGAGATCTTACCTTCTGACGCCACTTTGGGACATGAAATGGCAACACCGTTTCGAACAGCAGGTTACGCAGGAAACGAGCAAATGGCTTTAATTTGTTCCATATTTACCGAAAAAATCGATTTTCGACGCTCCCTGTCTTCGGCCCTGATAATTCCGGTTCTGCTACTCAATATTTTGGGATGTGAGCCTGGTCCAACCGGAGGGCCTATACCTTGGTTAGTCGACCGCTCTAAAGAAACGGGCCTCGAATTTACCCACAATAACGGGATGAGTGGAGAGCGTTATTTCTGTGAAATCGTCGGCCCCGGTGTGGCGATCTTTGATTATGACGGTGACGGAGATATGGACGTCGCCTTGAATCAAGGCCACCTTTTGAAAAAGGAGAGCACGCAGAATCCAATTCCATCTTTGCCAATGCCGGAAGGGCATCCGAAGGGCCTAAGGCTGTTTCGCAATGAAGGAGTGAAGAACAAAGTGCCAGTCTTCACCGACGTCACAAATGAAACAGGGATCGATTCAAAGGTTTACGGAATGGGATTGGCGGTCTCTGACGTCAATAACGATGGAACTCCTGATCTTTTGGTAACGGGATTTGGTGAGGACGAACTATGGGTTTCCACACCCTCAGGGATTTACGAAAACCTTGCCTCTGAATGGGGTGTTGCCGATCCTCGTTGGACCACCAGTGCCATCTTTGCAGACGTCGATAGGGACGGTGACGAAGATTTATATGTATGCGCTTACGTTGATTTCAGCTTAAGCAATCACAAGCCTTGTTACGGAAGCACGAGTTTAGTCGATTATTGCGGGCCGAATTCTTACCCCTCTTTGACCGATCGGTTTTATGTCAATGATGGGCACGGTGGATTTGTCGATTGGACGGTCAATAGCGGTATTGGTTCAGTCGCTGGTGCTGGATTGGGAGTTGCGTGCAGCGATCTCGATAATGATGGAGATCTGGACTTTTATGTGGCCAATGACGGCGAGGCCAATCGGCTATGGAGTCAAAGTGAATCTTTACGATTTACTGATTCCGCTTTGCTCAACGGCTGTGCTCTGAATCGTAACGGCAAACCTGAAGCTTCAATGGGAGCGGAGATTGCCGATTTTGATGGCGACGGAGATGAAGATGTGTTTTTGACTCACCTCGACGGAGAAACGAACACCCTATATAGAAATGAAGGCGAAGGTTTCTTTGATGATATTAGTACGGAATCTGGATTAGGGATCCCTAGTCGGAAGTGGACTGGATTTGGAGCCGCTTGGGTAGATTTCGATAATGACGGTTGGCTTGATTTGTACGTGACGAATGGTGCCGTAAAGATGGCTGTGGATCGACTCGCAAAAGGAGAAGTTCATCCGTTAGGTCAGCCGGATCAGCTTTATCGCAATCTTCAAGGGGAATCATTTATAGTTTTTAGCGAAGTCGACGTTCCTGCTTTAGCAAAGGAAACAGTAGGCCGGGGCGCCGCTTGGGGAGACTTAGACGACGACGGAGATCTCGATCTCGTCGTTACGGGGAATGGAGAATCTGCAAGGTTACTGTTTAACACTATCGGCCAAGACAGTTCATGGATCGGTTTGTCTCCCCTGGATTCCAAAAATCGATTTGTCGCTGGCGTCAAATTTGAAATCAATATTCCCGAATCAAAGAAGATGGTTAGGTATAGTCGTAGAGGTGGATCATATTTGAGTAGCCACGATCCCAGGGTTGTCATTGGACTTGCAGGCAATAACAAGCCGGTGGATTTGATGGTCACATGGCCCGACGGAGCAGTTCAAAATTTCCCCACTTTATCGCCTGGCATATACCATGAGATTCGCCGCAATGAGGATTAATTTGGCTGAGGATACCCAGCGTTTCCTGAGTGCTATCTTTCCAATCCTTTTGTTGGCACAGGGTTGTATGCATCACCAATCTCCACCAGATCCTTTACCCCGATTGCCCCTCGAATCATTTGAAGGCGCAGTGAGAGAGCATCTCGAAGAATGCGTCGAATTAAACGAGCAGGCGCTGGTGAATTCCGATCCCCGTTTGCGCTATGAAGCGTTGATGGAGTCAGGAAAAATCTATCATTCATATGGGTTATTCAACTACGCTGTCCAAGCTTATCGATCCGCACTGGAGAGCCAGGGTGGAGATCCGGTTGGAGAATATTTGCTGGCGATTGCCCTCCAAGAGAATGGTGATCTTGAAGGTTCACGAGAAATATTGAAATCATGGGTGAAAAAAGAAACAGGGCATCCAAATCCATTGATTGCCCTGGCTCAAATCGAGTATGAGCTCGGGAATTTTCAAGAATCAAATAAATTGGCGCAACGCGTACTCTTAACCAACCCCTTGTCGGTGCCGGCATTGTCTCTTTTGGGACAAATTCGTCTACAGCAAAACGAAATCGAAGAAGCAGTGGAGTTGCTTCGTCAAGCTTTAGAATTGTCTCCTGGGGCCTCAGCGTTACGATACCCATACGGGTTAGCCTTGAGAAAACTTGGGCAGTTGAATCAAGCAGAGAATCAAATGAACTTAAGAGGTTCCGCATTTCCTCGTGCTGCTGATCCTTGGATTGATGAAGTTTTATCTTTAAGGAGGGGTGGCCGCGTCCATTTAAACGAAGGCACGCATCTCTTTGCTGAAGGATTGTATGCTCGAGCCGAAAAATCATTTCTAAAGGCTCTCGAATACGACCCCGAGTCCCCCATTGCTCACCTCAATCTAGGGTCAACTCGAGTGAAAATGGGCCGATACAGTGAAGCCAGGAACAGTCTCCAGGAAGCGATCAGGCTCAATCCTCAGGCAGTGTTAGCGTGGTTTGACCTTGGGGTCCTTGAGGCGCTGGAAGGTAGCGATTCTCTCGCTATCGAATGTTACGACAATGCTCTGGCTATCGACCCCACCCATTCTGAAGCTCGATTCAACAGAGCCAATGCCAATCGTAGAATGGGAAATTATCAAGAAGCCGTCGAAGACTTAAAAATGGTAATAGAAGTTTCGCCGGAGAATGAAAGTGCTTGGTTGGCGGGTGCGGTTTCATTAATTCGACTGGAAAAACTGAATGAATCCCTGGATTGGGTAAAGTTATCGCTGTTGGCACACTCAGCAAGTCCGCGATTACAAGGATTGTTCGCAAGGTTGCTGGCCTGTAACAAGCGCTCCTCTAAGCAGGAGCTTCGTGATCAATTCTCAGTGATGAACAGAATCACTGCCCAGCGTCCGGATCTGGAATTGCTGGAAGCCAGCGCAATGTTACAAGCTGCCTTGGGCTTGTTTAAAGAAGCCGAGGAATTGCAAAGAGCATTGATCAAGGCCGCGAAGAACGCCGGACAGGAGAAGATTGCCGAGCGATTGAAACCGCATTTAGAGGCCTACTCACTCGGTAACCCACCCTTCGATCCTTGGCCCGAGTGAAAAGACTTGCGCGAGCTCACTGAGATTTGAAATCGAGTTCGGCGATCGCTTTCAATGACGACTCCTTTTTTCCAGAGGAATCGGGCACCCACTCATTCATTTCTGCCTTGGAGAGGTGCCATTGCCCTTGGCTGATTTTAAAGATCGCATTGAAATCTAAATGGTATTTACGAGCTCCTACTTGTCCTTCTGGCATCAAGACCTGGATTGATTCAGGAAAGTCCTTCGTTGTGGAAGGCTGATCTGTTGTGAGCCATGAACCCACTGCTGCAGACCAAACAAGTTTGGAGTTGGCATCGAAGCCCTTCTCTGAAATAAACCGGCCGTTACTTGAGTTGAATTTAAGGGTTGCTTTGGAGCAGGTTGCCACGCGCCCTTGCCAATAAGCGATGTTGAGCAGGCCTACGCCCGCATGCAAACTCGGCGCACCTGCCATGTCCACTTCGACCAATACCGAGTTCTTTTCGATCGAAATAGATAGAGTGTATAGGTGCGGGGCCTGCAGCCACAAATCAGCGATTAACCTGAGGTGAACTCCGCGGTCGAGATGGTAATCGAGCTGACGAACGAGACTTGATTCCTTAGGAGTCGCTTCGATGGAGATCTCCTTGGTTGATCCGGAGGCGAGATTGACCATCGAGAAGGTATAGGACAAGTCTTGATCGGTCGTAGGTTTTCCAGTCCAACCACGAGATGAGTTGAAGATCTTCTGGAGAGCTCTTTCAGTATCTTCGTTTTTAAAGTTGCCGGCGAAGTCATTTTGAATTTTGGTCAAGGTTTGATGTGTTGAAGTCTCATGCCAAATCCCCTTGAGTTCTGTACGAAAACTGGGCTCTAGGGATCCGCCAAGGAACTGTTGAACCGCTGCTGATCCGGGGTGGAGATTGGGTATTTGCGAAGTTTCGGCAGTCAATAACGCTGGAAACAATACCGAGCTATCAGGTCTGCAAATCAATTGCATGCCTCGCAACGCGGCAGTTCTTACGACCTTTTCTTGATCTTTGAGCCCATTTACCAAATCTTCGACGACGACTGCGGATGGAATTCGTGCAAGTCCATACATCGCGGCTTCCCTGGCCGGGGCCGCAGGCCGCTGACTGGCTTGTTTAAAGAATTGATGAGCTAAATCAGGATATACACCCAGTACCAGCATGGTGACGATCTGGCGCGATCGTCCTTCGGGGCTGTCTAACAAAGGTGCCAGGTCGTCAAGTAAGCTCGGGTCTTTAGCTTCTCGAATTAACTGAATTGCGGCTTTCGATTTTTGCGGATCTTCTGAGATCAGATCTTTCAAAGTTGAAGCCGAAATTTCAGTGGTGCCCGCTCCATCTTCTTGCGCATCCAGCGAGGCGAAGAATGGTGATTGGAGAACACCCATCACAATGAAAACCATCGCTAGGCGTCGTGTTTTGTCATTCATAAAAAGATTGCCCATTCTCAGATCTGCGAACTAATTCTGGACACGGTGTTCTGGGATCACCGGCTGCATGGGCCTTTTCGAGGCGATCTACAATCGCTAACAGTCCTTGCTGGTCGGCGTCCCTGAGCAATCCTCCCAAATGAGGCGGGAATCCGGTTCCCATGATCATCGCCAAATCCAATAGCCCCGCATCGGCGATGACTTCCTCGGTTAGGCATCGGGACGCTTCGTCCACCATGGGATCAACTAATGCAGAAACGATTTCGTCAGCAGTTTTGACTTTTTGTGTCTTATCCAGCATCGATTCCGGGACATTGAATTCAGGATTCCAGAGACTCTGGGAACCCCGGTATCGATAGAAACCTGTGCCGCTCTTTCTTCCCAACCAACCTCTTTCAACCATGTTTTGCAACAGTGTCGAAGCTTGGTAACGCGGGCCAAAGGCGGCAAAGAGAGTATTTTGAACCTCTAGTCCGACATCCAGCCCTACTTCATCCATCAGACGAAATGGTCCCATTGGTAAACCATGCTGTCGTGCAACTTCGTCAATTCTTGGGCCAGGTGTTCCAGCAAGAAGTAGCCGACTGGCAGCAAGGAGGTAAGGGCACAGTATACGATTAACGAGGAAACCAGGTGAATCTTTGGCGACGACTGGGTATTTACCAAGCTTGCGAGCGAGCGCCAACGCCTTACCAACGGTTTCAGGGGACGTCCATTCACCAGGAATGATTTCAACGAGTGGCATTTTCGGTACAGGGTTGAAGAAATGAAGACCGACAACTCGATCTGCGATAGGGCTCCCCTCCTGAATTAATGAAACGCTCAATGCTGACGTGTTCGTAGCAAAAATAGTATCGGGGGAAAGTTTATCAGCGACGTCCGCAAGGACAGATCTTTTGACGTCCATCCTTTCGACCACCGCTTCCAAAACACAACCAGCAGAGGCCAATCCCTGAATCGATTTGCCGTAGGTTAATCTTGCTAAAGTTTCATCCCTCTGTTCGAGGCTCATTCTACGTTTTTTAAATCGTGAATTGATCGTTGATCCTATAAAGCGAAGACCCGTTTCCAGGCTTTGTTGAGAAATATCTCTCAATCGAACTGGCATTCCTTTTTGTAAAGCAACACTTGCAACGCCCGAGCCCATCACGCCGGCTCCGAAAACTACGAGGGAGTCAGTTTCATTCCATGATCCAGCCGGTTCGTCAGCGTCACCACGACGTGACCTTTCAGAATTTTTAAAGATGCTGACCAGGTTTTTGGAGATTTTGCCGGTGACTAATTTGGAAATGGCCGAAGCTTCCCTATCAAGGCTTCGATTTAATGCATGAGACGCTGCGAATGCAGCCACCTCAAGAGCCCGTTCAGGGGCAGGGAGTTTCCCCCCCGTTTTCTTTCGAATTCCCTTAAGAGCTTGATTTGACACCAACCGCCGCCCGATGGCAGTTCCATCAATCAGCCATGACATTAACCCTTTTCGTAATTTTTTACGACGATCAAGGGTTGTTTTCATTTGATTCATCGATTCGCGATCGATGATTTTTAAGGCGCATTGACGAAACCCTTCTGGGGGAATTAGCGCATCAACGACGCCTTTTTTCCAAGCAGCTTTGGCAGGCATGCGGCCGCCGGTGAGCACCCATGATAGAGCATTTCTGAGCCCCAAGAGGCGCGTCATTCGGACAGTCCCACCGAACCCAGGTAAGATTCCTAGATTCACCTCTGGGAGCCCTATTCGAGTCCTTGGTGAATCCACGGCGATCCGAGCGCTACAGCCCAGGGCCAACTCCAAGCCTCCGCCAAGACAAACGCCATGAATCACGCAAAAACTAGGAACCTGAAAACCTCCCAGCAATCCGAAAAGGTCCTGAACCTCTCTGCATTGCGATTTAACTTCATCGGCGTCATTCGCACTCTCTATGATGTCTAAATCTGCACCAGAGCAGAAATAATCTTCCTTTGCGCTGGAAACGATGACCGCTTGGATCCCGTCATGATTTACTACCTTTGAAAGGGCCTTCTTTAAATCCTCGAGAACAGATAAACTGAGAATATTACCCGCGGATTCAGCGTCGAAAACAAGGTGCAGCCAACGCCCTTTAGGATCTTCAGTGGGTATGGCTCCGGACCAATCATTGGATCGTATCAGCTTCCATTGGCTCATGAAGCAATCCCTTCGAGCAGCACAGCCCCTCCTTGGCCTCCACCAATGCACATCGTTGCGATGCCGTGACCACCCCCAAGGGTATTCAATTTCCTTGCGAGTGAGAGCACGATGCGCGCCCCTGATGCACCTACGGGATGTCCTATAGCAATCGCTCCTCCTTCGGGGTTCAGTCGTTGGGAGTCGATTCCTCCAGGCGTTTCCGAGAAACCGGCCTCGCGGCTGTATGAAGGGCTCTGAAGAGCCTCTTGGCATGCCAGAACTTGAGCAGCGAAGGCCTCATTAAGCTCGACAATTTCCATGTCTCTCAATTGTAAATTTGTTTCTCGCAATACCTTCGCCATGGCGTGAACTGGCCCAAGGCCCATTCTCAATGGATCGCAGCCAGAAAAACCGCTCGATATGATCCTCGCCAAAGGCTGAAGCCCTAAATCATTCGCTTTCGATTCTCGCATCAAAAGTAACATTGCTGCACCGTCTGTAATCCCACATGAGTTGGCAACCGTCACAGTGCCCATTCTTTTGTCAAAATAAGGTCTTATACGCGAAACCTTGGCGGGATCAATCTTGTCTCTAGGCCCGATGTCTTCCGTCAGGAGCTTGTCCATGTGCGGGGGGATGGCAAAGGGTGAAATCTCTTCACTAAGGGATTTTCGATTTGCAATAGCTCGACGATGGCTCTCAATACTAAATTGATCCTGAGCTGAGCGTGAAATGCCCCATTCGCGAGCAAGGCGTTCGGCTGTGTCTCCCATCAGTTCGCCGCTAAAAGGATCCTTGAGTCCTTCTAGTAAGCCGATACGAGGTTTCAAATCTGACCACCGGAATTGAGTCCACCCTCCTAATTTTTCACTTAAAGAACGGGCACGAGACAAGGAAGCTAACTTGAAGCCAAAGCTCAGAGGGAAAAGAAGTGGAATCCTGCTCATCGATTCTGCCCCACCCGCAAGCACGACTGCGACGGAGTCCTGTAGAACGCGATATTCAGCATCGACGATCGCTTGCATACCGCTGGCACAATTCCGAGCCACCGTAAATGCTGGAGTCGAAACGGGTAGCCCAGCTCTTAAACTGACAACCCGTGCAGGATTTGCTCGATCAGGTGGTTGAGCACAGCAGCCAAGAATCAACTCAGAAACGAGCCTGGAGTCGATACCAGAGTGATCTATCAAATCACGGGTGCAGGCAGTGGCAAGCACGTCCACTGAGGTCTCTCGGAGATCCTCGCCAGCACGAACGAAAGGCGTTCTGCGACCTGCGACGATGACGACAGCGTCTTTCAAAAGGAACACCTTCCCTTAGCGGATTTGGACGTAACGACCATTGTTTTCTGCCGCCAATCTTTTTAGAAATTCTTCCTCGGCATCAACAAAGCCAAGAGTGAAAATTCGAATGCCGCGAAGATGGTTCACTGCACGTGTTTCGGCAAGGATTCGACGCATGAGTTCTGGGGCGTCAGGGGGCATATCGGCCCCCCTACTTCCCATATGAGTCGGGGCTCCATCTGTGACTAAATAAATGGTGTCCAATGTGGGGTCACTGAGAGCAATATTTAGCGCTTCATCCGTAACAGTAATGCCACTTGCTTGAAGCTTCTCGATGAAGCTCACTGCTGAAGATCGGTTCTTTTTAGTGGCGTCCTTGAGCACGACACTCCAAGGCTGGACTTCCGTCGAGTAGGCAATGACTGTAAATCGTTTATTTTCACCCAAGCCTTCAACGGCTCGTTTTAGTTCTGTTCTCGCTCTTAAAATGCGACGGCGAGATTCCATCAGATCCGCGATACGTTCTTCGACGCTTTTGCCTACTCCAGTAGACCTACTAATCTTCTCCATTTGCTCGTCACTAGGAGGATCTGTCGCGAGCATAGAACCGGAGACGTCGATAATGAAAGCGATGTTTCGCCCCGTGATATCGAGACCAAACAATCCCGTACCGGTTGTCTGATTTCTTGTTTTGTCTAAATCTACAGTTTTCGGATCGAGTTCTTCGCGATGGGTGGACACCCAGGATTTATAAGCATCCGCGTTATGCAAGGAGGTCCCAGTTAGTCGGTGTAGAGCATCTCGACAAGCGAGCCATGCTCGATCTCGAGCCATTTTCTCGAGCTCTTCTCGCCCCCCTTTTGCAGCGCGCTCTCTTGTTTTGCGATCCTCCCAGCGCTTCATGCAAGAAACCAGTGGGTCGATCGCGAGAATCTCTTTACTTTTCCCAAGCAGATTCGACGCAGCGATAATCACTTGTGGGGTCTTGTCATGAAGTGCATTCAATGCAAGTTGAATAGTGTCAGAGGATTCACTCAACAGAGAAGAGTGCAGAGCAAGAGTTCTCGCTGGCCATTCAGGATGTTTCTTGATGATTTTAGAGAGCTCTTTGTCGAGGACTGGGCCAGGAATACGAGAAAGACTTCGAGCCGCGATCAGGAATACTTTGTAGCGATCAACGCTATACCAAGAACCCTCAGGAGCAGCCTCAATAAGCGCTACAGCATCGGCGATAGGGCGAACACCTCTTCCTTTGGGTTGCTCAGTCAGTTCGGAAATCCTGGCGGAAATCGCTGACACGTCTTTTTCCTTAACAGCTTTATCCAAGGCCTTGTCTGGTACAGCGCCCAGAAGAACGGAGGAATTCAGAAGCAGGAAAATAAGTGCGGAGTTGATCAATCGACAGCCTCTCTAATCGCTTGGATCGCCTCGTCAACTTTGAGTCGGCTTTGCTTCATGGAGTCGCGTTCGCGAAGTGTAACCGTGCCGTCTGAAAGAGTTTCTCCGTCAACGGTGAGGCAGAACGGCGTTCCAGCTTCATCCATGCGACGATACCTCCTACCGACAGCACCTTTGACGTCATAGAAGACGGGGAAATGACGTTTCAGTTCCCGATAGATCTCCTGGGCCTTTTCTGGCATCCCGTCCTTTTTGACCAACGGCAGAACTGCAGCTTTAAGAGGTGCCAACCTGGGGTGAAATTTTAAGACCACCCGGGACTGCATTTCACCCTTGTCATCCGGCGCACTGTCTTCGGTGTAAGCTTCACATAGGAATGCGAGCGTTGCTCTGTCTGCGCCAGCCGATGGTTCGATAACATGCGGCACGAAACGCTCATTGGTGACCGGATCCCGATAACTTAAATCTCGGCCACTGCCCTTCCATCGAGGCTTTCCATGATCGTCTTTTTCAACCTCTAGCGGATTGGTCGACGGATCCAGCTTCCCCTCCATATGACTTCTCAGGTCGAAGTCGCCGCGATGGGCAATTCCTTCCAATTCACCGTACTCCCCAGCAGGTAGAAATGGGAAGGCGTACTCGATGTCTGCAGTTCCAGTAGAGTAGTGACTTAATTCATCCGAATGGTGCTCTCGTAGGATCAGGTTTTCTTTAGAAATACCATGCCTCAGGTACCAATCCATGCGTCGATCTCTCCAGAATTGATACCAATCCTGAGAACTCTCAGGGTGGCAGAAGAACTCGACCTCCATCTGTTCAAATTCGCGCACTCGGAATGTGAAGTTTCGTGGAGTGATCTCATTGCGGAAGCTTTTACCAACTTGAGCAATACCAAATGGGATTTTGACTCGAGAGGAATCAACAACATTCTTAAAGTTGACGAATATCCCCTGTGCTGTTTCGGGGCGTAAAAATGCCATGCTGTCGTCGCTACTCAATGCCCCCATCTGAGTCTTGAACATCAGATTAAACTCACGGGGCTCTGTAAGTGTTCCTATTTCCTTAGAGTCAGGAGCGAGGACTGAAGAAAGTTCGTCTATTTGGTCAAGAGATGTAGCTGGGCCGTCCCACTTGATTTGATCTCGATCTTTCGCTCTTAAACCGAAGACTTTCTGTGCTCTGGCGGTCAGCACTTCTTCTTCTTCTTCAGGATCTGCAAGGCAAGTCACGAATGTTTTTTTATCTCGATATTCTGCCCAACGGCCTCTGACTTGATCGTGCCGATAGCGCTTTTTCGTTTCTTTGCAGTCGATCATCATGTCGTGGAACAAATCATGATGCCCAGAGCAGCGCCACACTTGCGGATGCATAATTATGGAGCAATCAAGACCTGTCATTTCGAAGCTGCTTTGTGCCCCCGGGAGCACGCCAATGTCATCGTGATGGGTGACCATGTCTTGCCACCAAGCGTCCTTCACATTCCGTTTCAGCTCTACTCCAAGAGGGCCGTAATCCCAGCAACCATTCATTCCTCCGTAAATTTCACTCGATTGGAAGATAAAACCTCTGCGTTTGCACAGAGACACGATCTTCTGCATGGTGCTGGACTCTTCTTGCTTCAAGAGGCCTCCTTGGCGCTGGCTGTTGGTCGATCGAGACAGGACTCGTGTCATCCTAGAAACTCCTTCAGAAGATCGCAAGATGACCCACATCGTTGACTCAGATCGAAAGATTCCATATACAGCAGGTCTGAGGAGGCCCGATGAGCGTACTGACCGAGGAGCGACTGATCCAATTCATGAGAGAGACGGTGCAGTTGCAGGCGATCTGCCTGGACCACCTAATCGACTCCGGGACCAGATCTGTGGATTCTGATCTGTTTCAGCGCTACCAGACCTTCGTGGGCTCCATAGAAGCGGAAAAGGGTCGAGAGGCCACTCTTTCAGAAGAGGGCTGGAAATGGATCTGGAGGCCGTCTGAAGGAATGAACTATATCCAGCTCTATGGACGTTTAACCTGGATCAACATGCAGCTGCTGGACCTCCTGTAAGACCCTGCGATTTCTCGACAAATTGAGCTACATTCGGTCTGATCTACATTCGATCCAGTGGCTTGATGCATAACTTTGAAAGACCAGAGCCCAGGGTCGTTTTTAGCGCCTGAATCAGGGCCAAGCGATGCCCACTCAATTCAGCGTTATCAGAGATCACCCGATGCTTTGAGTAGTAGGTATTGAACTCACTCGCCAAGTCGAGCAAGTATTGGGACAGTTGCGAAGGCTCAGCCTGCTTTGCCGCTTTGTCGATGATCCCCGGATACCTCAGCAGGCGCTTGATCAGTTGCAGCTCTTCATCCTCGACGAGGCCTTTACCGTCATTTTCACTGAGCCCTTGATCTGCGGCTTTTCTCAAAATGCTAGCGAATCTCACATGTGTGTACTGAAGATAAGGCCCTGTTTCGCCATCAAAGCTGAGGATCTTATCTAAATCGAAGTTCACGTCTTTACGCCGGGCTGCTTTCATATCGCTAAAGATGACGGCGCCCATTCCTACGGCTTCAGAAATCTCTTTGAGGTCTTCTTCGGGGATATCCGGATTCTTTGAAAGAACGATGTTCGCCGCGAGCTCAACAGCGCCATCGAGGACCTCATGCAGTAGCACAACTTGGCCACCACGGGTTTTCCCCTTTTTCCAATGGCCGTCAACATTCAAGCGCATGACACCAAACTCCGCGTGCTCAAGATGATCTGCCCATTCGAAACCAAGCTTCTTCAAGACACCGAAAACCTGACGGAAGTGCAGACTTTGCCCGGCATCCACAACGTAAAGGCAGCGATCAAATTCGACCATTTCGTGCCTGGCGATCGCACTGGCGAGATCCCTAGTCCCGTATAGCGTTGCTCCATCCTTCTTACGAATTAGCATCGGTGGTATATCTTCGGCAACAGAAACAACCTCTGCGCCCTCACTCTCCTCAAGAAGGTGGTTCGATACCAATAGATCGATCACGTCTTTCATCCCATCTTCGTAATGAGATTCACCGATCACCTTGTCAAATCTGACTCCAAGTCTTGAATAAACCTTCTCAAAGAGCTCCATCGACACGCTTCTGATGGTCTCCCAGCGCTCCCGTGCTAGAGAGTCTCCATCCTCAAGTTTCTTAAACCAGTCACGAGCCGAATCGTCGAGCTCAGGGTTGTCTTTGGCTTCATTGGAGTAGCGGACATAGAGTGCATTCAGATCACTCACGGGATCTTCTCTATCTGCAAGTTTAGGAGAGTCAAAGTTGTCGATATCCGAAAACTTGTCCCAGGCAGCGAGGAGTTTACCGAATCCAGTCCCCCAATCCCCCAGGTGATTCCAACTCACAACTTCATAGCCGGCGGATCGAAATAAATTCGCCATCGCTTGGCCCAGCATCGTTGATCGCAGATGATGCACAGCCAGATGCTTCGCAATATTTGGAGAGGAGTATTCGACGATGACTCTTTTGCCATGACCTGTTTGAGTATCGCCCCAAGAGGTTCCTTGATCCTTAATCTCTTGAATGGCGTATTGGCTAAACAGCTCTCTTTTGACGGTAAAGTTTAAGTAGGGACCTGTGGCGACAACTTTCTCAATCCACTCTAATTGCCAGTCTTGTTGAGCTAATTTTTGGGAAATCTCAACGGGAGAAGATTTCATCGCTTTGGCAATGGGAAAACAGCCCAAAGAAAGGTCGCCGAGTTTGGGATTCGGGGGGTCCACGACTTCCATGCCCAAGTCAGAGACGTCCATATCGAGGAAATGACTGATCCTCTGAACTAATTGGTGACTGAACTGGCGCATGAAGGCGGTCTCCTCAGAAAAGTGGGGCCTCGAATCATCAAGGCTGGCATTTTATAGTGAATGTGTACCTGGTACCAAGTGCTCCGGGGTACATGTGTTGGAACTTTTCCAGCAATCCTTGCTGGCGCACTTCCGGAAATGGAGATCGTGATGACCGGACAAAACTCTACACCCCCTTCAATCGGCAAGCAGAAGGCTTTGATAAAAACTCGCCACTGGACACTCCTGTTATTGGTTATTGCCATATTCGGCAATTTGGCATGGCTCTCCGGCGTAGAATCGCCGTTCAACTCGGATCGTACCGTCGAAGCTCAATCTGCCCCAAAATGGAAGCAGCAAGTAGCAGGTGTGATTCCAACGGACTTTGGTGAACTCATTTCTGTCAACGGAACAGCTGGAAACTATTCTCTCGTTTTTCGCGATAGTGAGAAGGTACTCAGAATCGTGGATCTCCGCGGAGGAAAGATTCCCAACCGCTCATTAGTCATTCAACGCAAATAGTATCGTTGTGATCAGTTCCCAGTATTCTTACATAGGACTTACCCGATCAAGGCGCCGATGGAAAATCTAATAAGACTCAAAACGATCATCGATCAACTTCGATCACCCGGTGGCTGCCCATGGGACCTGGAACAAACCAGGGAGAGTCTGCGTCCATACCTATTAGAAGAGGCCCATGAAGTCTCAGATGCGATCTTGTCAGGAGATCCAAAACTGGTATGCGAAGAGCTTGGAGATCTATTGATGAATATATTCTTGCAAGCGAGGGTCGCTGAAGAGCAGGAAGAGTTCTCACTAGATCGAGTTGCTGAGGAAATTTCAGACAAGCTCATAAGAAGACACCCCCATGTTTTTGGTGACGCGGTTGCGAATGATCCAGAAGCCGTTCGACTGCAATGGGAACAAATTAAAGCAGAAGAAAAAAACGAAGATAAAGGCAAGAGTTCGACTATTCGGCCCTTGCCATCCTCTCTTCCCGCTTTATCAAGAGCAGATCGTATAGGGAAAATGGTTGCCGAGGTGGGCTTCGATTGGCCCAATGTGACCGGAGCGCTTGATAAAATAGACGAAGAACTAGTAGAGCTGAATGAGGCGCTTTCTTCTGGGGACTCTCGAGAGATAGAACACGAAATCGGTGATTTACTCTTTGCATTGTCCAGCGTTTCGAGAAAATGTGGAATCGACCCAGAGGCGGCATTGAACAAGTCATTGCATAGATTCGAAAGTCGCTTCAAATCTGTCGACAAGGCTCTCGCTGGAAGATCGTCAGCGAGTCTCGAGGATCTGGAAGATTGGTATCAAATGGGCAAAAACTCTGAATCTGAAGACAGGAATTCGCCAAGTGATTGAGGAATTTGAAAACATCGCCACCGTCAATGACAACCTGACCCAAGGATTGGCGAAGAGGATCGTTGGCCAAGAAGAAGTCATCGAACAAGTCCTGATTGCCATGCTGTCTGGAGGGCACGTACTTGTCATGGGTGTTCCCGGCTTGGCAAAAACTTTACTCGTTAGAACAATAGCGGACCTGCTACAGTTAGATTTCAGCCGAATCCAATTCACTCCGGATCTCATGCCGCAAGACATCACAGGATCAACCCTTTTAGATCAAAACCAGATGTCGGAATCTCGCCAATTTACATTTGTCCAAGGACCACTCTTTGCAAATATGGTCCTCGGAGACGAGATCAACAGAACTCCACCAAAGACCCAAGCTGCAATGCTGGAGGCTATGGAAGAGGGTTTCGTGACCGTCATGGGGCAACGTCACCGCCTCCCCCAACCGTTCTTTGTTCTTGCTACCCAAAACCCATTGGAACAAGAAGGGACCTACCCCCTACCATTCACCCAAATGGATCGATTCACATTCCAGGTCTTGATGGATTACCCAAACACGAACGACGAGCTTGAGGTAATTTCATCAACAACTTCTAAACTAGAAAGTAAATTAGAAGCGGTTGTTGAAATGGATTGGCTGGGCAAGGCAATGGAAGAAATTCAAAAGGTGGAAATCCCAGAATTTCAACTCCAGAGGGCGACTCGACTAGTCCGGATGACGAGGCCAGGCGAAGAGGATTGCGGAGAAATCGCTTCCGAATTGCTCTCTCATGGTGCAGGTCCTAGAGGCGTCCAATCCATCCTGTCAACAGCGAGAGCACGTGCCGCTTTGCAGCAAAGGCGAATGGTGACGGATGAAGATATCGATGCTGTCATTTTCCCAGCACTTCGTCATCGTTTAGGACTCAGTGTCCATGCAGAAGCCGAGGGAATGAGTTCGGATCACGTTCTGAAGAAGATCCTAGAGCATGCCGGGGAAGCTTCTTTCAATGACATTCAAGTTGAACAGCAAGAAATTGGCCTGATCCGAAAGTGGCTTAGTGCACTTTCTGATACGACACCAAGACTGAACTCTTAAAATGATTAGCGCTGCTGGCTAACGATAAATCCAACCACGTCACGCGAGCTGTTTTCGTCGTATCCGTAGCGCAGGGCCAAGGCATTGAGGGTTTCCTTTACGGAAGCGACCTCTTGCTCTGACAGTGAGCTTTCTTCCTCTGTGAAGTACCTGAGAATGTTTAAAAGCGCGAGTTGAATTTCTCCCTTACGAGACTCCCAAAAGTTCTGTTTCAGATCATTATAAACTTCAGGGAAAACCTGGGAGTAATCGATGGCATTCGACGGATTCTCTGTGACGTATGCTCCAATCCTACTCAACAAGCTAGATCTGAATTCCTTTGCATTGTCTTTAATGCTTAACTTCTTCTCGATGTCGTTCATGAAATCCTCAGAGGGCTTCACGTATTCATTAAGACTGTCGGAGTAAAGGCTTTCACCGATCTCATGTGATTTGACATGTTGAAAGTATGCCCCGAAGAGGCGATCGAACTCACCCTCTTCAACAAAAGAAAGGCAATCAAAGACTTCCCTGCGTACTAACTCTAAATAGTGATTTCGCACATCGGAAATGAACTGTCGACAATCGTGATATCCATTATCTACGGCAAGTCTGAGAAAGTCGTGGACACTGGAATCTTTAATAAAGGATTCCAACTCCTCGAGAATTGAAAGAGGGGACAGCGAGAGCCACTGTTCGTTTTCAGAAGATGCCGCAATCAAAGAAAGCATTTCCCGAGGAGAGGCCCCTCTTCTACCTTCATATTCACTTCCGTATATACCTTCAAATTCTCCTTCGGTTCCCTCGTGCTCTTCTCTTAAGTTTCGGACATTCTGAACCAGCAGTTTTCTTTCGTCTTCTTTCATTCCCATAGGAGTTTCCCCATGGTCATAAAGAAGAGCCTTCTGAATAGGCGTGAGCCTGGCGACAATCGGAGCAAGCTCTGGGGAATGATTCTTAGGGGAAGGCCTCTTAAGCCTTGTCAGCACCACCCAGAGAGCAGCCATCTCTGCGGTGTGCGGAGCCACTGATCCACCGGATGCGTGTTTATCTATTTGGCGAGTATAGAGCACCGCTTCTCTTGAGTACTGAAGCAGGTAAGGAACCCTAACAAGCGCAAGGCGCCCCTTGAACGAGGAGAAGTCCGGGGTTCGCTTGAACATGTTCAGCTGCTTCTCGTTGGCGCTCCCTGACAAGACAAGATCTAAATGGGCCCGGAAATTGGGCAACTGAATTGTCCCCTTTTCGGACGTCGTCAGGAGATACTTATTTGTTTCTGGTGGCCGTTTTAGGAAATCGGAATACTCGCACAAGCCACGATTGGCAGCGATCAGGTCGCCGTCGACCTCGTACAAAGGAAGCCCATGCAGAATTGTGGGTAGAGCGTCGCCATTAAACCCAATGGGCCGTACTTGAGCGTCGATGTTTCCTTGGGGTTCTATCGAGATACAACCCAGACGATACTTCTTTGAGTGGAAGAAGCGCTCCACTTGAACATGTCGCATCACTTCGAGCCAGTCACCCTTGTGGGCACCCAGCAATGCTTCGTAAATCCACTTACTCTTTTGGCTGAGATCAAATTCGAAGACCCAGTCGTAATTAAAGTTCTCCTTGTTGGCAAGGTCTGGGTGTTTAGAAAGTGCAAACTCTACTAATTCGCGTCGTTCTTTTCTAGGAATCAGAAGAAGAGGCGAATCCTTCAACTCGCAACGGATGATCGCACCCACTTCACTTGCATTAAGAAATGCATATGTTCCTGTGGATTCTTGCTCTCCCTCTTCAAACCCAATCCTACCGGCTTCAGAAGATTTCTCCGGAAAAATCCAATTGAACCGATACAGAGCCCCTTCAGGAAGAATGCTGTATTGATGCATCGCCTCCATGATGGCGTTAATCGTCGTTGATTTAGCCGAGCCATTAGGGCCATGAAGCAAGAGAAGTCGATCCCCTTTGCCATTCCGAGCAAATTGTCGCAGCTTCATGTAGATCGAATTTTGGACACGTTCTTGCCCTACAAGGTTTTCCGATAAATCACTGTGATCAAGATCGAAAATCTTCCATCTGCGATCTGTGATGCCGACGCGATGAACGTCCTCTGTGCCGTAATGCTCAAAGACGTCAAGGATGTATCTTGGAGAGTTCCTTAAATAGGGATAAGGATTCGCTAAGAAGTCATCGAGGAAATTCGAAAAACTTCGAATTCTCTGACGAGACTCAAAGCGATCGATGGATGTAGATCGAAATCTCTTGATGAAATCCTGGTGATCCATGTGTCGATTCCCCTCGGTGCAGCTTCATAAGAAGCATACCCGATTTTCCGGAAAACTTCACAGATACCTTAGAAGCCTTATTTATAGGCAGGTATACCGGTCACCTCATGACCGAGAATCAGCGAGTGAATGTCGTGAGTACCTTCATAAGTTTTGACTGATTCAAGGTTGAGCATGTGACGTCCAACAGGGTATTCATGTGTCACCCCATTGGCCCCCAGTATATCTCTCGCGCTGCGGGCGATCTCAAGCGCCCAGTAAACATTATTGCGCTTCGCCATCGAGACATGCTGAGCGGTCATTTTGCCGCTCTCTTTCAGTTGAGACAGCCTCAAGTTGAGCAATTGGGCCTTGGTAATCTCGGTAAACATTTCAGCGAGTTTTTGCTGAACCAACTGGAAACTTGCAATGGGCTTGTCGAACTGAATGCGACTTAGAGAGTATTTCTTAGCGGCGTCAAAGCATGCCATGGCGGCGCCTGTTGCACCCCATGCAATTCCGTATCGAGCTTGCGTCAAGCAAGACAAGGGACCGCCAAGTCCGTTAGCCTCAGGAAGGATATTTTCCTTTGGAATCCTACAATCTTGAAAGTGCAGTTCGCTGGTCACCGAGGCCCTGAGTGAGAATTTCTTTTCTTGCTTCGTCGTTGAAAAGCCTTCGGTGCCTTTCTCGACCAAAAAGCCTCTGATTCTTCCATCGAGCTTAGCCCAGACGACAGCGACGTCGGAGACACAGCCGTTAGTGATCCACATTTTGTTCCCATTGAGGATGTAGTGGCCTCCATCTTCAACAGCATTTGTGATCATTCCACTTGGATTTGAACCGTAGTCCGGTTCAGTCAAACCGAAGCAGCCAATCATGCGACCGGAAGCAAGCTCAGGAAGGAATTTTTGCTTTTGTTCCTCAGATCCGTATCGATGGATCGGGTACATCACTAATCCACCTTGGACGCTGACGAATGATCGAAGTCCACTGTCCCCCCTCTCCAACTCCTGCATGATGAGACCATAGGCAGTATTGTCGAGGCCGGCGCATTCATAACCTTCAAGGTTTGCGCCCAGCAACCCGAGCTCACCCAGCATCGGAATCACCTCGTTTGGAAAGCGATCCTCCATGAAGCAATCATCGATGATATTGACGATTTGGTCGTCAACAAAATCGCGGACAGTGTCCCGAATCAAGCGCTGCTCTTCGCTCAGCACGTCGTCGAGAATGTAGAAATCAGCGCCTTCGAACTTGTCCATAGGACCTCCAAATTTCGGCATGCTTCAATCTCAATATCCTACCGCTTAAGTTCTCCTGATGAATGAAAACAAAGGTTACCAATCACGGAAATGTGAGCAATTCGGGACGAGAACGGTTGTAAGTGCAAATCTGTAAAGAAATGCCTTGGAATCGTGCTTTTAGAATTAATAAAGGCCAGTACCCGAGGGTACTGACCTTTGGATTTAAATGACCCCAAGGGGATTCGAACCCCTGTTCTCAGGATGAAAACCTGATGTCCTAGACCTGACTAGACGATGGGGCCTAATTTCTAAATGAGAGCAGATGGGCTCGAACCATCGACCGACGCCTTAAAAGGGCGTTGCTCTACCAACTGAGCTATGCTCCCCGAACGAAGGAAGGTAACGAGACTGAAATTGCTCGTCAACATCTTCCGTCCGAAAATCAAATTTCCATCAATTCAGCAGTTTTCCGCTTCAAGTCCTCGTCGACCTGATTTTCGAGGGATTTGAGGATCTGCTGGATTCGATCTTTACTGGAGGACAGCTCGTCTTCTGACAAATCTCCGTCTTTTTTGGAGGTTTCAAAGGTCTTATTTGCGTCCCTACGGACGTTTCTCATGGAAATTCTGGATTCTTCAGCAATCTCTTTAGCCCTTGAAACAAGCTGCTTTCGGCGATCTTCGGAAAGTGGAGGAACTTTGAGGCGGATCAATTTACCGTCATTTTGTGGGGTGATCCCTAAATCTGAAGCAAGAAGCCCCTTTTCCATATCACCTATGGCATTGGCATCAAAAGGCTTGATGACGATCTGATCAGCTTCAGGGACAGAGATACTCGCCATATCCTTGATGGGAGTCGGTGTGCCGTAGTAATCCACACGGATCGATTCCACGAGCCCCGGGTGAGCTCGACCTGTCCTCATTCCACGGAATTCATCCCGCATGAAATCGAGAGCTTTCGACATTCGATCTTCCGCGTCCTGAACTATCTCGTCGATCATCGAGAATCCTTTCTAAACCTGGTTGAGGGTTGGATTTCAGGGGATAAACCCCTTCAGTCAGAGAAGACCAATGTTCCAACAGGCTCTCCCAGTAATGCTTTTTCAATTGCGGCTTCTGCGGCAATGTTAAAGACCCTTACAGCGATATCTTGTTCATTACACATCGTGAAAGCTGTCGAGTCCATAACTCGAATTTTCAGTCTTAGAGCCTCTTCAAATGTCAATTGGTCAAAAAGTTTCGCATTTGGATTCTCTACCGGATCGTTTTCGTAAACTCCGTCGACCTTTGTGGCCTTGAGAATCTCGGAGCAGTCCAACTCTGCGGCACGCAAAGCGCTACAGGTATCAGTTGTGAAAAAGGGATTACCGGTGCCTCCTGTAAGGATCACCACTTTCCCATTCTCAAGCTCATTGCGCCCTATCAAAGAATCAAAAGCGGCCACTTGCGGAACGGGAGACCCCGCCCCCATCACCACCGATTGGACTCCCAATAAACGCAAATGAGCGTGGATGGAAAGGCCATTAACATGGGTCGCAGCCATTCCGATAGAGTCAGCGAGTGGCTGAGGTAGATCAGTCGCCGACCAATCTTGCCCGCGGCAAATGTTCCCAGCTCCAACAACGATCGCGATCTCAACATGAGAACTCGCCCGAGCCACCTGCTGGGTGATTCGGGCGAGTGAATTTTGACAAATTCCAATTCCAGCAGATCCACCGAGCGCTTCACCGCTGACTTTTAGAAGGACTCTGCGTGCCAACGCACTGACCTTTCGTCGCTACTGCCCGATTTCAAGTCGATGGAACCGGGTCAGTTGAATGTTTTCACCAATCGTTGCGATGGCATCGGTGATGACTTGTTCAATCGACTTCTTGTCGTCTTTAACAAAGGCTTGGCGAAGAAGGCACACCTCTGAGTAAAACTTATTTAGTTTACCTTCGACAATGTTCCCACGCATATTTTCAGGCTTGTCCTGAACCTGCTCCATGAAAACTGCGCGCTCGCGCTCGACGACAGCAGGATCAAGTTCATCAGGATTCAAGGCCTTTGGATTCATTGCTGCGATATGCATGGCAATATCCCTAATCAGCTCTTGGAATTGATCGTTTTTGGCCACGAAGTCCGTTTCGCACAGCACTTCAACGATGACGCCGATTTTGCCGTTGGAGTGGACGTAGGAGCCAACCCAGCCCTGATTAGTGGCTCGGTCTGCTTTCTTGGCGGCGAGCTGTGCACCGCGGGCCCTGAGCAAGTCTACCGCTGCTTCAAGGTCTCCAGATGCTTCCTGTAATGCCTTTTTGCATTCCATCATGCCAACGCCGGTGCGCTGCCTAAGCTCGGCAACATCTTTGGCACTGAAGTCACTCATCGGTTCTCCGATCAGCCAGGGGGTTAGCCTGGCGAAATTTTATTCAGATTTATTTTCGCCAACCTGGTTGGCATTCTCACTGTTGTCAGAAGCGGCTTTTGGTCCACCGTTTTCAGGGGTAACTACCAACTTCGGCTTTGTTTTAGTCGTCGCTGGGGCGTCCGCTCCAGGGGCAGGCTGAGGAGGTGTGAACTCTTTAGCCCTGTTTTCCTTGGTCAAATTGCGAGTTTTTTCCTTCTCTTTGGCTTTCCGCTCTTCTGAGGATTTACGTGCCGCCTCTTCTTGTTGTTGAGCAACCAACTTGTCCTTCCCTGAAATGATGGCGTCCGCCAAACGACTCAGGATGACCTCAATACTTCTGAAGGCGTCGTCGTTTCCTGGGATCGGAATATCGACAAGACTTGGATCGCAATCAGTATCGACGATGGAGATCACGGGGATCCCTTTGCTGCGAGCTTCACGAACGGCAATCTCGTCTCTGCGGACATCGACGGTGATCATCGCTCCCGGCAGACGATTCATATTGCGAATGCCCTCTAGGTTCCTGAAGATCTTGCGGCGCTCACGCTCCATTGTGGCGAGCTCTTTTTTTCCGCGGGAGCCGTCGGTCGCATCTGCCAGCATTCTTTCAAGTTCCTCAAGACGACGCAGCCTGGAACGAATCGTCTGGAAATTCGTCAGGGTTCCACCGAGCCAACGGTGCACACAGAAATGCATTCCGCAGCGGCCAGATTGCTCACGAACAACTTCTCGTTCCTGCGATTTGGTTCCCACGAAAACAATCTCGTGGCCGGCAGCGCAGATGCTCTCAAGGAAATGTTGCGCACGAACGATTCCACGAACCGTTTGGCGAAGATCGATCACGTGAATCTTATTGTGTTTTTGGTGAATGTAGGGAGCCATGGCAGGGTGCCAACGACTTGAGCGGTGACCAAAATGAACACCAGCTTCGATTAATTCCTGGATCTGTAATCCGGACATTGAGCTTCCTTCCTCTTCCCGATTAAGGGGCCCTTTTGGCAGGTTACCCGCGGGAGGAAATTGTTGATCTGGGAATCGTCCCAGAAAATGACGACGAGTTAGGATCGCCCCGATGGCCGATCCAGCAGGTAAATTAGCGATCTAGCTGAAGACCATCAATCAAATCAGGTGATCAGCCCACCCCAAAAAAGCTGAACCGAGACGGTAAAGCTCTCGACCCTGGCATTAGGCGTGAGAAGGACCGGAAAGGCGCCCCTGACGGCTTCTAAGGCTATCCAAGACCATTTCTGCAGCTTTGATCGCGCGAACGCCCTGTTGTCCAGAAACCGCAGGAGGACGCTCTCCACGAGCAGAGGCCAGGAAAGCGTCGAGCTCTGCCCTTAAAGGCTCTGAACCACTGATCTCTAAAGGGGTTTGGTTCAAGATTTTCCCCAGGAAATCCTCTGCACCCTCTGGCGCCATCAAGCGCCCATGATCGTCGAGGAAATCAGCGGGATCATATTCAGAATCGAGCTTGACCTGAAAACCGGTCCTCTCCACTAAATCGAGGCTCAAATAGTGGCGAGGGGCAAAGATCCGAACTTTTCGAGAGCGACTAAAGGCCACGCGGCTTGTTTTTACGAACGCGGTCGCACCGCTAGCAAAACTGAGTCGAGCATGGGCCAAGTCCTCTGTCGGAGAGAGAACAGGTGTTCCATGAGCCTCAACTTGAGTCAACTCACTGGACAGAAGATGAAGAACGATATCGATGTCGTGGATCATCAGATCGTGGACAACACTGGTTTCCGTTGATCGCAGTGAGAATGGATGGATTCTATCGCACTCAATGAAGACCGGATCGTCGATCTCCCGCAGAGCGGATCGGACGACAGGATTAAAGCGCTCAATGTGCCCTACTTGTAAAATTGCGCCATTGGATTCGGCGAGTTCGCATATCGCAAGAGCGTCCTCAATGGTGTGAGCGAGTGGCTTCTCAACCAACACCGCTTTTCCTGCACGCAAGAAAGGATCCGCAGTCACTCGGTGAAGCGGAGTGGGGGTCACGATGCTCACGGCATCCACCTGATCCACGATCTCTTCAGGGTTTCTGAATGGCCGACAGTTGAACTCTGTCGCAATTTGCTGGCAACGATCCGCGTCTGAATCGTAAACACCGACCAGATCTGCTTCAGGAATTTCGTTCCAGTTTCTAGCGTGTGCGCGACCTAAATGGCCGACACCGATGACCGCAACTCTCATTTGCCTCCTAGGGCTGGATAGCCCGTCCTTGACGTCCTTCTTCAGAGCGACGTAAGAAAGACCGCAAATGGATCCCCTCTTCGGGGACTTCGCCTCGCTGTTCCAGCAACTGGAAAGCTTCCCGGCGAATCATATTATTGCTGTACAAAAGTCTTTGAGCTTCCTTGACCCAAGCACAAACCGATTCGTCAATCCCTGCTCGTTTCATACCGACAGTGTTGACCGCACGAACTCGGGCAGGATTTCCTTCGGTTATTAGAAATGGCGGTGCATCAGTGCTGACCTTTGTCATTCCACCGATGAACGCAAGCCGACCCACCGTTGCATAGTGGTGAACGGCGGCAAGGCCTCCAAACCCGGCCTGATCTTCAACGACAACATGACCACCAAGTAGAACGCCATTTGCCATAATCACTTCATTACCGACCATGCAATCATGAGCCACATGAGAACTTGCAAGGATGTAGCAGCGGCTACCAAGTTTCGTTAGCCCGCCACCCTGAATCGTTCCCCGATTGATGGTGCAGTGCTCCCTAAAGAGGTTATCAGACCCGATTTCGAGCCAAGTTTCTTCGCCTTGCCACTTTTTATCTTGAGGATCACCACCGATCACCGAACCTGCGTGGATGACGTTCCGCTCACCCATACGAGTACAACGAACGATGGACGCATGGTGGTGAATCACGCAGTCGTCCCCAATAGTGACTTGGGGGCCCACATAAGCACCAGGGCCGACTTCGACACCCCTACCGATCTCTGCGCTGGGATCGACTACTGCTGTCGGATGAATCACATTGAACTCCCTATTGTGCGTCTACCAACATGAATCGAATGGTGGCTTCTGTTACAGGATTACCGTCTACCGTAGCACGAACTTGAACCTGTGCAGAGCGTTCCCTGAGTCTTTTCAATTCAGCCTCAAGAATCAACTGGTCTCCGGGAACGACGGTTTTTCTGAATTTAACGTCATCGATACCAAGAATGTAGGCCAAACGGGAAGCGTCCTGACTCCCACGTAGCAGCAGTACACCTGAAAGTTGCGCTAAAGCTTCTAATTGAAGGACTCCAGGCATCACCGGCTGACCAGGGAAGTGACCTTGGAAAAAGTCCTCATTGATAGTGACATTTTTTAAGCCCACCGCCCGGACCCCGTCTTCAACTTCCAAGACTCGATCTACCAGTAAAAATGGATATCGATGGGGAAGGAGCTTGTGGATGTCCCGAATTTCCAGGCCACGAGGAGATCGAATCAAAATGTCTTCTAGTTCCATTTCGCGGAGATGCGCTTGAGCGATATTTTTAGCAAATTGAGCATTTAAACTATGGCCACTACGGTGCGCGATAATGTGACATCGCAGCGAGCATCGCAAAACAAACAAATCACCGAGTAAATCGAGGACTTTATGGCGCGCAGGTTCGTCTTTGAACCTCCCGCCTAAAGCTTCACCATGATCAGTGACGATGACTGTATTTTGTTCATTTGCACCTTTACCAAGGCCACTAGCTTTAAGTTCGCTCACTTCCCTCTCAAGGACAAAAGTTCGCGCAGGAGCGATCTCTTTGCGATAAACCTCTTCATCAATCCGGAAATCGACCGTTTGGTTAAATCCGGGATCACCAGGGTATTGAAGGGTATAAGTGACGCGTAAATCATCACCAGGCAATGCCACGACACTTGCTGAGTTTTCTTCAGCACTCACTGGGGTTGCGATCGTCAAAGATCGGCCTCGAGACCCTTGCGGCTCTAATCCGCTTTCACCGATACCCTCAAGAAACGGAAGCGAGCTTCCGTCCATTCCAGGGACTTCTTCCCCGTCGATTTCGATCACGGCATTCTCTACACCAAGAACGTGAAGAACAGACAATAAGTGTTCGCATGTATGCACTTCGACGTCACCAACCCCGAACGCCGTTCTTCGAGGATGTTTTCGAAGAGTTTCGAGATTGAGAGGGATCTTCATATCGGGGCCAACGTCTGTTCTCACAAAAGTGATTCCACTATCAGGTTCTCCTGGTAGTAGACGAACAGTTGTATCGATCCCTGAGTGCAGTCCAGGTCCCTTAAAAACCGTTTCTTCTTTGATCGTGTGTTGAGCTTGGATGGTCAACTTTTATTTCTGTGCGACCTTGTTGATAACATCTATGGTGATATCCATGTCCTTGCGCGCCCAGACGCTCACGTAAACAGTTCCTGTTTCAGACCTCGAAACATTGTTGACGACGACGTCTAAGTCTTTTTCTAACGCAACTTCTTCGATAGCGGACCTGACGAGACTGACAAGAGTCTCCCGGCGTTCGGTAAACTTCGCAGCGAACTCTTTTTCAAGATCCTCTTTTTTCCAGATCAACTCCGCATTCTTCATGGCGAAGTTCTTTTCCACATCTCTACGAGACGGAGATCCTGGTGCTAACTGTTGAGCTTCGCCCTCTAACTTCCGTAGGTCTTCCTCCAGAGCTCTCAATTGGTTTTCCATGCTGGAGCGCAACTGATTGAATTCTTCAGTGATCGCTTTCCCTTGAGGGATCTGATCGAGCACAACCTGAACATCGCAGACGCCAACGCGGTGATTCTCGAGCTGGTAAGGAACGCCTAGCAGACCGGTAGAGAACAACGCTACTGAAATTATTAATGCGCAAACAATGACGGCGCCGGCCAGAGGACTATTTTTCATTTCTTCTCCTGTTCAAGATTCATCAAAAGGTATCGCTGGGCAGGGGTGGATTTGCAAACGACAATGTTTCACCGCGGAATGATAGCATGACGCTTCCCGTTTGCCCCTTACGGTGCTTAGCGACAATCACTTCAGCCAATCCTTTGGCATCTTCTTTCTCTGGCTGGTAGTACTCTTCTCGGTACAACAACATGATGAGGTCCGCGTCCTGCTCGATGGCGCCAGATTCTCTCAAATCCG
>NHDG01000040.1 GCA_002167285.1 Planctomycetia bacterium TMED53 | reverse complement strand
TACAGCGGTGAGAAATGGTCTAGGCCGGCCTCATTGCGAAAGAACTGAGTGAAATCAATCCGCAATACATTTGCGGCAACAGGGGCATGATTTTCCCTGTGAGATTGGGAGACGAAATTGAGCGAAGAGATCCTGCGCTTTGTCGACACGATTCATCGTGATCGACAGGTCGACAAGGAAGTCATCTTCACGGGAATCGAGATGGCTCTCGTCTCGGCAGCCCAAAAAAGATTTGATCAGGAAGATGGCATCGAAGTCAACATCGACCGGGAGTCCGGAGATATCCGGGCACACCGTGATGGAGAGGATTTCGACCCGAGGGAAGCCCTTGGAAGAATTGCTGCCGGCACCGGTAAGCAGGTCCTGTTTCAAAAGATTCGCGAAGCAGAACGCGAAGTCATCTATCGTGAATACATCGATCGTGTCGGAGAAATCTTCAACGGCACCGTAGCCAGCCGTAAAGGTGGCGGATTAGTGATCACTCTCGGTAATAGGGCTGAAGGATTCATGCCTAGAAGCGAGCAGTCCAGCCTCGAAAACTGGAATGAAGGTGATCGAATCAAGGTCGTCTTGAAAGAAGTGAAGCTACAGTCCACAAGGGTTCAATTGCTCGTGAGTCGTGGAGACGAAGCTCTCGTTCGCAGGTTGTTTGAGCAAGAGATCCCAGAGGTGTCTGATTTCGTAGTCGAAATCAAAGCGGTCGCCAGAGAAGCAGGAAATCGCACAAAAATCGCTGTCGCCACATTGGATACCAATGTCGATTGCGTCGGCGCATGCATCGGGGTTAAAGGCTCAAGAATTCGAAATGTCACCGACGAGTTGAATGGTGAAAAAATCGATGTGGTTCGCTGGAATGAGTCGGTGGACGTCCTCATTCCTGAAGCATTGAAGCCCGCGGAAATCGCTTCACTCGAACTGGATTACGATGCGATGACGGCCAACGTGTACGTTACGGAAGATCAGCAATCCCTCGCGATCGGTCGCCGCGGCCAAAATGTTCGCTTGGCATCAAAGTTGACCGGT
Organism: Planctomycetia bacterium TMED53; assembly: GCA_002167285.1. GTDB lineage: Bacteria > Planctomycetota > UBA8108 > UBA1146 > UBA1146 > UBA12191. Next base: position 7,626 of record NHDG01000040.1, on the reverse strand, counting down.
TGGGAACTCAACATTTGCCCGATCACCAACGAAGAACTGCAAAAATTACGAGATCAAGGGTTGGAACAGCGAGCGGATGATATGTTCGGAGATCGGTTGGCCAAGGTCACCGATGACGAGTCCGCGACCTCAGCACCGGTAAACCCCCTCGACCAACTGTTCGAACAACCTGCTAGCACGGAAGCGGAAACCGCTCCTGCTGCGGAAGAATTTGAAGAGTACGAAGAGGGTACGGTGGTCATGGGTCTCGAAGATCTTCCCGGGGTCACCGAGGAGATCGCAGACCGTCTGATTGAAGCTCAAATCGACTCCACCGAAGCCCTGCTGGAAGCAGGTGTCGAAGGATTGGCAGCGATCGAAGGGCTCGATGAGTTGTCGGCAAAATTAATCCTTGAGAAAATTCAGGAGATTATGGAAAGCGTCGATTCCGAAGAGGAATAGCGCAGATAGTTTGTTACTGGATCGGATTTATCCGATCTTCAGAATCTGGAGGCGACCGATTTGGGCGTGAGAATACACGCACTGGCCAAAGAGCTTGGCATCAAGAGCAAGGAGATCATGGAGTTCCTCGAAGGCCGAGGGATTCGGGTCAAGAACCACATGTCCTCCATCAGCGAAAATGACGCCATGACCGTCAGGATCTTCCTCGAAGAGGATCCTGAGCCCGAGCCAGAACCGGAAGTGGTCGAGGTGGAAGACTCCACTTCCGCAGTCGATGAAACTGCGGAGGAGAGTGCCGCTGAAGTCGTAGTTGCCGAAGAGGGTGAAGAGCCCCCCACTCCAGAGCCGGAGCCGGAACCTGAGCCTGAGCCGCCCGTTGAAGAGACGGTGGCGACTGAGGAACCGGTCGAGGATTCCGTTTCGGCTGAAGCCCCCCCTGAAATCGACGAAGTCGTGAGTGCTGTCGAAACTCCAGAGGTGGCCGAAGAAGTCGAACAGAGTGAAGAAGCTGCAGCAGTCGCAGAAGTAGAAGTCGTCGAACCTGCTACCGAAGAGGTCGCCGAAGTCGCAGAAGAGGCCGAACCTGAATCGGATTCCCCTACAGCAGAACCCGCTGCAGAGACAGAAACAGAGAAGCCTGTTGAGGCTCCTCCAGAGCCGAAAAAACCACGTAAAATCGTGATGGCCCCTGGATTCGGTGGTGAATCCGCTGCCAAGCCAGTCACCCCTGTGGCGCGTCCTCTCGATCCGAAAGCCCCCACTCCCAGAAAGAGTAAGGGCCGACCGCTCATCATCCGGTCAAAGGCTCCTACCCGTCCACCTGCAGGGCGACCAACAACACCTGGTCGAGATCGCTCTTCTGGCGGCCCGGGTGGTGGTCGTGGACCTGGTGGAGGTCGTGGACCTGGTGGAGGTCGCGGACCTGGGGGTGGTCGCGGACCTGGGGGTGGAAGAACCTCCGGGACTAGCCGACCTGCAGCACCCGCCTCTGCTCACGGCGCAAAGAAGGTGATGATCTTTCCGGGTGCAGAAGCTGGCCCACCGGGTGCAAAACGTGGAGGTGGCCCGGGCGGCAGAGGAGGCCAAGGTGGCAAGGGGCGTGGACGACAACAAAATCGTCCTCGTAACCAAGAATCAGATTTCACTCGTCGGAGACTTCAGCAAGATCTGATTCCAGAAGATCTGCCAGATCAGATCACCCTTGAAGAACCCGCAACCATCAAAGATCTGAGCCTGGCTCTCGGGGTCAAGCAAACAGCATTGCTGAAAAAATTGATGAATCACGGAATGCTCGCAAACGTCAACTCCCCCCTCTCAGAGGAAATCGTTGACACCCTCTCTGTCGAGATTAATTGCGAGATCATTCTCAAAGAACCTGAAGCCTTTAAAACCACACTCGACGAGATCGAGAGTTTTGAAGATGCTGAAGCGGACCTCATCCTCAGAGCTCCAGTGGTGACGATGATGGGTCACGTCGATCACGGAAAGACGACCCTTCTCGATAAGATTCGAGAGAGCTCGATCACCAAATCTGAGTCAGGGGGCATCACCCAGCACCTGAGTGCATATCGGGTGGATAAAGGCAATGCTCACGTGGTGTTTGTCGATACTCCAGGTCACCGTGCATTCACGAGCATGAGAGCACGGGGTGCCAATGTGACTGACGTGGTCGTGTTGGTCGTAGCAGCAGACGATGGCCCCATGCCGCAGACTGAAGAGGCCATCGAACACGCCCGTGCCGCAGGAGTTCCTATCGTCGTCGCCATCAACAAGATGGATCGCCCTGGTGCAAACATTGATATGGTCAAAGCAAAGCTCGCAGAGCTGCAACTGACTCCCAGTGACTGGGGTGGCGAAACCGAGATGATTCCCGTCTCCGCAATGACCGGTGAAGGTGTCGACGGACTTTTGGAACACCTCTCGTTGGAATCAGAGATTCTTGAACTCAAAGCCAATCCTGATAAGCGTGCGATCGGAACGGTACTCGACTCGCGAGCTTCCACTGGCCAGGGCAACGTCATCACTGCGCTCGTCCAAGATGGAACATTGCGCAAGGGTGACATTGTCGTCTGCGGCCCTGCACACGGAAAGATCAGAACTCTGCGATCGACCAGTGGTGACGATCTCGACGAGGCACCGCCAGCAACTCCGGTTGAGATCACGGGTCTCAACGATTTGCCAGAAGCCGGCGATAAGCTTTACGCCCTCGACTCAGCCACCAAGGCGCGTCAAATCGCTGAAGAGCGCCAGGAAGCAAAAGCCAAGGCTGATCGAGCAGAGCGTCAAAAGGTCACTCTCGAGGGGCTCTTCGACACCATCGATAAAGCGAAGACGAAAGAAATTAACGTCATCGTCAAAACAGACGTCAAAGGAACCTTGGACGTTCTCAAGAGTGAACTTGCAGGAATGCACACTGACGAGGTCGCCATCAGAGTTCTTCGAGGTGGAGTCGGCGAGATTTCCGAATCGGATATTCTTCTGGCCGATGCATCCAGCGCGATCGTCATCGGCTTCCATGTCTCTGCTTCAGATAAAGCCCGATCCGAGGCGGAATCTAAAGGTGTCGAGATTCGCACCTACACCGTAATTTACGAGATCCTTGAGGATATGAAGCAAGCTCTTGAGGGAATGCTCAGCCCGGATGTGACCGAGGAGCTCCAAGGCTCTGCGGAGATCCTGCACCTCTTCAAATCTTCAAAACTGGGGAACATCGCTGGTTGCATGGTCCGCAGCGGAATCATTACACGAGATGACAAGGTTCGCCTGATCCGTGACGGTGTTCTTGTTCATGAAGGTAAACTGGCCTCACTCAAGAGGGTCAAAGACGATGCGAAAGAAGTCCGCGAAGGGTTTGAGTGTGGTCTCGTCGTCAAAGGCTATAACGACATCAAGGTCGGGGATTTCATCGAGAGCTACAAGGTGATTGAGACTTCTCGAAAGCTCGGTGAGACCAATAAAAGTTCGGGTTAATTGATGAGACCGATTCGTAAGGCGAGAATCGCCAGCCTTATCAAGGAAGAGATCTCCCTGATTCTTCAGGGGGAGCTCAAGGACCCGCGTATCGGCCTCGTTTCCGTCCTCGGGGCCGAGCCCACTGAAGATCTCAAGGAATGTAAAATCTTTGTCTCGATTCTGGGATCTGAAGGTGAGCAGAGAACCTCACTCAGGGGCCTGGAGGCCGCGAGAGGAAAGATCCAATCGCTTTTGCGCTCACGAGTCCGATTACGGGAGACCCCCGTGCTGCGCTTTGTCCTCGATGAAAGTTTCCAGAAAACCCAAGACATCGAAGAGAAGATTCGATTGGCGAGAGAAGCCGACGAGTCTGCAGCAAGGGAGCGAGAATCTCGAGAAAGCTCTCCCGAAGAGAACGATTCATAAGCTTTCTGATTCATTTCCGATTGAGCCTTTCGGAGACTCAATCCCCCCGCACAACCACTAAGCAATCCTTACCATTACGCTTGGCTTCGTAGAGGGCAGAATCGGCCTCATCGAGGAGCTCCTCACCTGTCATGCCAGGTCGCAATTGAGTGATTCCCAACGACAGAGATAACTTGCCCGCTTCATCTGTTCTTCCCCCGAGAAAAATATGCTTACGAAATGCTTCAAGAAGCTCTTCCGCTTTTTTACGAACATCTTCAAGGGTAGATCCGGGCATGATGACAACAAACTCATCTCCCCCATAGCGGCAAAGATGATCACTCTCTCTGAAATATCTGGAAAGAAATTCACTCACCTCGATAAGCAATTGATCACCGACAAGGTGCCCCAAAACATCATTGATCTGCTTAAACCCATCCAGATCGGTAAAGAGTAGGCCCAACGGCTGCTCTTCTCTTCGTGACCTGAGAACCTCTTTCTCAAGTTGAGAAGTGAGATGAAGCCGATTAGAGATTCCCGTGAGTGGGTCAAGGAGAGCTTGCTGCTCCAGCTGACCGTGGAGTTTCAAATTCTCTAAGGTCAAAGCCAGGACTTCGGCAATCGTCCCTAGAACCTCTTCGTGCCACTCCATCAATAGCGGAGCTTCTCTGAGTAATTGTAATTCTCTGGCATCAATACGAAGCTCGAGGACTCTTTCAACCCTGCCCGAACCTGTCACCAGCGGCAATGAGCGTATCGATTCCGATTGATCTTGATCATCTCGATTCCCATTGGTGTCCACCTGCGGATTTTCAGACCAGATCAAATTCTTTTGATCTCCCTGCAAACTCCAAAAGCAGACCTCGCGATAACCCAATCCCTCTGAACTCAGCAATTGACCGGCACGTTCGTAAAATTCAGATTCGTCCTTTACGCCGATGAGTAGCGCAGAAAGGCGCGGCGCCATGCGAATTTTTTCTGTCAGGTGGAAGATCCGGAGTGAAGTTCTGACTGCTTCAGATGCTCTTTTCCGCTGTTCTCGCATCTGTTTTTCGAGCCCGATTCCACTCTCCTCCAAGATCTTCAATCGATAAACCCAGCGTTCGTCGCCATGAGGACTCAAGCGACGCCCTCCCAGAAGAGCCACAGATCTCCACGAATCGCCCTCACGAATCTGGATCATGATGGGAATCGGATCAGATTCCCCATCCCCGCCCAATGACAGTAATCGGTGACGGTCGTCACCATGAATCCAATCGGTGAGAGGTGAATCCCTCATTTCAGAATGATCTGAAACTCCGACTAACTCCATGAACGCCCGATTGACCGCGAGAACTTTTCTGGAGGGGCCACGTGCGACAATCAATGGATCCGGAAACAGATCGAGCAATAGCCGTGATTCCCCCGGATCTGGAGGAAGTGGCCATTCACTGGAACGAGTCTGGAGAATTGAGCGGGTCATCGGAATCCGTCTTTCAATCGTCACTAACGGGCCCATATACCCGCAAATAGAGATATCACGGATTACCAAATTGAGCCGCTCAGGTGGCCCTGACTACACTCCTCTGATAAGTTCAGGATTGCAATCCCGACCCAGAAAGGCGTGTTTTCGGTGCTAGAAGTCTTCCAAGAAGTGATTCGAATGCTGGAATCCGGCAGAAAAGGGGCACTGGCCACGATCATCTCCACGACTGGATCCACCCCTGGAAAAGACGGGGCCAGAATGCTGGTCCGAGATGACGGAAGCACCGTGGGAACCGTGGGTGGAGGATGCAGTGAGTCAGATATATGGCGCAGCGCTATGGAGGTGATGGCGACCGGCCGCCCACGGCGCGAAAGCCACCGTCTCACAGCAGCTACTGTTGCCGAAACAGGATTACTCTGCGGAGGAGAGTTTGAAGTGTACATAGAACCTGTCGGGAATCCCTGGGTCATCATCTTAGGTGCAGGACACGTAGCACGAGCCCTTGAGCATGTTGTCAAAACTCTGCAGTGGAGAATTACCATCATCGATGACCGCGAAGAATTCGCTTCCCCCGAGCACTTTGACCCCACCACTGAAGTTCTATGCACCCCATTCGAAAATTGCCTCGACGAAGTGGAGATCACTTCCAACTGTGCTGTGATCGTGGTGACTAGAGGACATCAGCACGACGAAATGGCTCTCTCTAGAGCCCTCAAGACGACGGCAGGGTACGTCGGGTTGATCGGCAGTCGCGGCAAGGCAGGAGCAATCATGAAGCACCTGCGCGAAGATGGAATCCCGGAGCAAGACCTCGCCAGGGTGAGATCTCCCATAGGGCTCCCCATCGGCTCACAATCCCCAGAGGAGATTGCCGTGTCGATCTCAGCTGAGCTGATCGCTCACCACAGAGGAGCACTGAGCGGGGTGTTGGATTCAATGGCGAGCAAATCCAATGACAGGGCCGAAAAGCAAAATTTGTCGGATCGCTCGATCGCTGATTGACCAGCGGCCATTGCCCGAGAGCGGCATCGCCCTTAGAATCTTGCCTGATTCGGCGAATTGTGCCGTTTTTGGTCCGGTAGTGCCTGTTCCTGCTTGTTTGTGTTGGGTCATGGACGAGGTCGCATCGAGGTCTTGATTGAGACTCGTGGAGAAACTCCTAGAGAGACTCAATATTCCTCGAAAGAAACTCCCTGAAAGGGCTCCTCGCAAGCGCTCAAGTACAGCTTACGAGCGAGGGAGGCCTCTCTTCTGCTCGATCGCCATCAGGCTGATCTCTATCAGAAGAGCCGCCTCTTGGGAAAAGTACGTCAATTGACTGCGCAGCGAGAGAATCCTGTTGCGCTGGGGAAGGAATCCTGATGTCGGCCAAGACCGCATCTTCAAATAAGAAGACTTCAAAGGGGGGCGGTCAGCGTCAACCCACCCTCCAGTCCATTGTTGATAAAGCCTACTCCGATCTACCTGCATTGAAGGAGATCACCGACCTAGATGTCCTCGACACCATGATCCTTGCTGCACTGGCATCAAAGATGCCCCTCAAAGAAGTGCTGAAATCATGGGATCTACTCCGCACCCAATATGTGGATTGGAACGAGATTCGAATCTCCTCGGCTGCAGAAGTCGCAGAAAACTTCCCAAAAGCGGAAAACCCTCTCGACCTGGCTGTTCAAATCAAGGAGATGCTCGGGACCCTCTTTGAGCGCCGCCATCAAGTGAGCTTGGAGTTTTTGAAAGAAAACACCGTTCCTGAGACGCGAGAATTCTTCAAGCGCTCTCCCGCGATTCCCGATCTGTGCAAACTTTTGATTTTGGCAGCCGTCAAAGAACAAGCCGTCGTTCCTCTCGAAACTTGGGCCCAAGGAGGACTCATCAGAGCAGGGCTCCTCACCGAATCCAAGACTTCAACCCAAAGGCAAAAGGATCTGTTTCCTGAATTGGGCGACATTCCACTGGTTCATGCAGTTTTGGCACTTCACGACGAAGCATTTAGGCATCCAGATCCAGCCATAGAACTGGAACGAAAGAAAAAGCTGGAAGCAGAAAAGCTCGCCGCCAAAAAAGCTGCTGAGGCCGCTCGAAAAGAAGCTGCCAAAATTGCTGCTGAAAAGAAGAGGATCGCTGCTGCAGAAAAGAAGGCTGCCGCTGAAGCTAAGAAGAAGGCCGCCGCAGAGAAGAAAGCCGCTGCCGCTGCCAAAAAGAAGGCCGCTGCCGAGGCACGAAAGTTAGCAGCCGCCAAAAAGAAGGCTGCGAAAGAAAAGGCTGCGAAAGAAAAGGCTGCCAAGAAGAAGGCCGCTAAGAAGAAGGTCGCCAAGAAGAAGGTCGCCAAGAAGAAGGTCGCCAAGAAGAAGGTCGCCAAGAAG
>NHDG01000039.1 GCA_002167285.1 Planctomycetia bacterium TMED53 | reverse complement strand
GACACGGAGCAACAAGGGCTAGCCAACTCGTCCTCACCGGCGAAGCGATCTCAAAACACGGCTGGGGTCTCTGACTCACGAGTCAGCGGTGCAGGCCGTGTTTCTGATGGTGACTGCTGGGTTTGAGCTCGTGGGTTAAAATTTCTCCGTGACGGCATGGAAGAACTCTGTGTAAACTGCGAAGGAAATGCGATTCTTTCTACCCGCCATACTCATCTCGGTTGCGCTTGCAGGCTGCTCATCCCTATCGAGAAGCCATGAATCCCCCGATGAATCCCCCGATGAATCCTCCCACAAATCCTCTCATGACGCCTCCTCTGCTATTCGCGTAGCGACATACAACATCAAGCACGGTCGAGGCATGGATGGCACTCTCGACCTCAGGCGAACTCTGAAGACTCTTGAATCCCTCAAGGCTGACCTCATCGCTCTGCAGGAAGTGGATGATCAGGCTCGCCGAAGCGGTGGTGTCGATCAGGCTTCATGGTTAGCTGAACAGCTCAACATGCACGCCGCATACGGCTCCTTCATGGACTTTCAGGGCGGACGCTACGGACTTGCGATCCTCTCCCGACGGCCAATACAGTCCTACGAATCATGGCGCTTGCCCGATGGAAATGAACCGCGGGTCGCACTGGCGACACGTATCCACACCGATTCAGGAAAGATGATCACCGCCATCGCCGTCCACTTCGACTGGGTTAAAGACGATGGGTTTCGATACGAACAAGCGCGGGAGACGATCCGCCGGATTCAGGCCATCGAGACCCCCTGGATCGCCTTCGGAGACTTCAACGATGTTCCCGGTTCTCGCACGATGAACGCCTTTGAGCAGATCGGCCGCAATGCCGTGAAAGATCGGGCTGCCACTGCAACCTTCCCCGCAGACCACCCGACGATCGAAATCGATTTCATCGTCTCCGGGCCCCCAAATGCATGGCTCCCAGCCTCCGCAACCGTCATCCCAGAATCCATCACCTCGGACCACCGACCGGTACTGACGGAGCTATATCTGGATTACGCAAACGGCAACGAATCTCTAAAGAGCTCCCAAGCGATTGGAGATCTCCAAGCGCAAGCACTAGGGGATCCCAACGAGTAAATCTCCGGTCAGCCGCAAACCATCTTTCACCGGGTTATTTAAGCTAATCCGGGAAGGACCGCTTTAACGCCAGCGACAATCATTTCGACAGCGATGGCGAGTAGTACCATTCCCATCAGGCGAGTCATAATCACCCTCATGGTGTCACTGAGAACTTTGCCGAAGAAGGATGCAAAAAAGAGTACGACAAACAACATGGCAAGAATGACGGCAACCACGCCCCCAATTTCAAGTAGTTGCTCCGTACCGCTGAAGTGCCCCGCGTATATGATGAGAGTCGCGATCGTTCCCGGACCAACGATCATCGGAAAAGTGATCGGATAAAACGCGAGACCACTTAAGTCCTGGATATGATCCTGCTCTTGATCACTGCCATGGTGAGATGAAATCCCACTGCCATTTAACATCGACCAAGCGATATGGGTTAAGACCACTCCCCCAGCGATCCGAAATTCATCGACCGTGATACCAAAGAAATTAAGCACACTTTGGCCAGCAAAAAGAATCGCCGCGCACATCAATGCAGAAAAGATGGTGATCTTGATCGCCAGCGTCCGTTGCTGAGCGACGGTAAAACCAGCCGTCAATGCCAAAAAGATCGGCAAATTTACAAACGGATTCATGATGGCAAAGAATGCCCCAAAGGCTTTCACAAGATCAGCGTAATCCACTTTCGTACCCCACTTCTAGAAGTCGAATCTGCGCTCTGGTCATCGAGAATATAGCCTCTCTCTTTGTAAAAATCGCCCCTTGTTACGAACACCCCAGACCCCTTATCCTTGCAACACCAACACCGTCCGCAGAAGGGTACCTCTCATGAGAAGAATATCTTCGATTCCCGTGGCCCTCATCCTTGCTCTGTTCGCTGGCTGCACTGGCTGGAAGATGGATTACGCAGACCCAGTCGTTCATATTTTAGCGGAAGATCTAGCCAGCAAAGGCTCCCCATATCTCGGCAAGAAGATCGCAGTAAAAGGCAAAGTAGAGAGTGTCGACACGACGAATCCCAAATCTTGCTGGGTCATCTTAGAGGGGAACGTCAAATGTCACTACGGCGACTTCCAGGGGATGGTCTTCGAGATCAAAACTGGAGAAGTGATCGTCATCAGTGGAATACTCGAAAGTATCAGTAAAACGGGAGTCCTGATCGATCCCGCCATGGGTCGAGACCCGCTCGCTCCGTTTGATCCGCTGAAGTAAAGAAAGGAATCCGCTCAATGAAATCCATCAAACTCATTGGTGCTGGATTGGTTGGCATGATCGTCGGCATGGCCGCCAACATGGCTTTAGTGACGGTCAACCTCATGATCTATCCGCCTCCAGAAGGCTTCGACCCCGAAAAGGACGCAAACGCATGGCCTGAGTTCATCTCCACTTTGCCAGCGGAGGCATTTCTGATCCCATTTCTCGCTCACATGGCCCAAGCGTTTTTTGGGGGTTGGGCGGCCGCTCGCTTCACGCCCTCCTATCCGCTGCGGTTAGCCTTGGTCATCGGCATACTGTCGATGATCGGCGGAATCATGAATCAAAGTATGATCGCAGCCCCCACGTGGACTTTGCTAGAACTCCCTTTCTATCTCGTCTTCGCTTACCTCGCAGGCAACATGGAAAAAAATCGACGCAGCCTTTTGAATCCTGCTGGAACCGGTTCTGAATGAGTCGCGTGGTCATCGACCAATCCTACGAGTTTGTTGCACCCCATCGGGGTGGCTTTCTTCCGCGGGTTCTCGGCCAACTGCTTCTCCCGCGCACCCTCAATCGCAGTTTCGGGATCAAATCTGCTCACGTTCAAGGTCAGGAAAAGATCCGCGAAGCCAAGAATGCCGGTCATGGCATCTTAGTGACCCCCAATCATCCTCACCCCGCGGACCCACTCACCCTCTTCCATCTATCCAGAGCAACCGATTCCCTCTTCTATGTCATGGCCAGCTGGCATCTCTTTATGGAAGGGGCCCTGCAAAGGTTCTTAATCCGAAGCATGGGAGCATTCAGTATCTACCGAGAAGGGATCGATCGCTCTTCACTACAGTTTGCCATGGAGGTCCTCGAATCGGGTGATCGTCCGTTGGTGATCTTCCCCGAAGGAGCAGTCACCCGAACCAATGACCTCCTCAGCCCATTGATGGATGGAGTGGCCACCATCGCCCGAGGCGCAGCGCGAAAGAGAGCAAAGGCTGACGGGGGCAAGGTTCTTCTATTTCCCCTGGCCCTGCGATATCAGCTGGAAACGCCGGTCGAAGAGGCCATCGAGCCCGCTCTGCAAGAGATGGAGGAGCGTCTTTCCTGGAATCCACAAACTCAGCTGCCGATGCTGGAACGTGTTCGCAAGGTAGCGCGCGCCCTTCTCAGCTTAAAAGAGATCGAATTTTTGGGAGAAGTTCAATCTGGAGATCTTTTCGAACGATCGTCTCGCTTGATTGACCACCTGATCCATCCTCTCGAGAAGGAGTGGCTTTCCGGCCCCCAAGACGGAGACATCGTCCGCAGAGGAAAGGATCTCCGCTCTGCGATTCTGAAGGGGATGGTCAGTGGCGACATCGACGATGAAGAGAGAGATCGGAGATGGAAACAATTCCGATCCCTCGAGCTGGCCCAAAAAATCTCGCTTTACCCCCGGGGGTATCTCTCAGAGGATGCTCCACCAGATCGCTTTCTGGAAACGGTGGAGCGCCTGGAGGAAGATTTCACAGGCAAAGCTCGAAGGTATTCACCGCGATCAGTAACACTCACCGTCTGTGATCCTCTCGAAGTATCCGCAGAAAAACAGCCGGATGATTCGCCCTCCCTGATGGATCAATTGGAATCCCAGTTGGAAGAAGCCCTTGGAATCGAAGATCTCAGGTTTGGGGCCGAGCAGTGAGACGTTTTCAATACAGGCCCGGCTCAATGCTGATACTGCTGCTCTCTATCGCTGTATTGGCTCCAATCATTGCCCACAGCGACGAAGAGCTCATTGATCATGCTGAGCAAGATCGAATCGCAAAAAATTCAGCGACGGAACCATTGATTGAAACATTCTCAATTCAATCTGCTTTACAGTTTTCCCAGCGAGCCTCAGATCAATGGGCTGAAGATCGCAAATGCATCACATGCCACACCAACGGTCTCCAGCTGGTCACTGCTGCCCACCTCGCCCCCAAATCGGAAGGCAATCTGCGTAGCCGTCAATTTGCCAAAGACTATTTGCGGCGCTACGTCGTCGAAAAAGAGCCGCCTTCCCGTCAACATGGATCTGTCGAAGGAAAGGTCGCGACCGCTTGTTTTTTAGCCATTAGCGATATCCTCACCACAGGTCAGCTTTCAGATACCGCTCGCTCCGGTTTCGAACACCTGTGGACCCTTCAAGACGATGCCGGCTCATGGAGCGATTGGTTGAAGTGTGGCTGGCCCCCTTATGAATCCGATGATCATTTTGGGGTCACATTGGTCGCTCTCGCAGTGAGCTTCCTTGACGAAACAGATCGATCGACGAAATCGGTCCAGCGTGGCATTCAGCAAATGTTGCGATGGCTAGAAACAAACCCTCCAGAAAATCTACACCACAAGGGAATGCTAATTTGGGCAAATGCTCGTTGGGTAAACCTGATTCAAGCAAAAGAGATGGCCGCTTGGCAGCGGGAGATACTGTCGGCTCAGCAATCGGACGGCGGCTGGCGCTTGGTGGATCTTGGAGCGTCAAAGTGGAAAAGACCGACTGACGAGATCAAGGAACTTACTAGCGACGCCTACGCGACCGCTTTCTCTTTATTTTCCCTTCGAAACAGTGGCCTTGAACCCTCTCATCCCGCCATCAAAACCGGACTCGCTTGGTTAAAACGACAGCAACGCCAAAGTGGCCGCTGGTTCACAAGATCCCCCCGGCGCGACGATCATCACTTTATCAGTCATGCTGCGACCCATTTTGCGATCCTTGCCATCGACAGCTGCCAGCTCCCAGAGGGCAAAATAGGGGAAAAATAAACCCTGTCTCGAATCGACATGGAATCGGATGGGGATGTTGGAAAGAAATCGTACTGAGCACCACATAAACACCGATCAAGACTTGACCTATCCCGGCTTTGATCCCTTGATTGAGCCCCCATCACTCCCGACAATACGGAAGTGATCGGGGCTCAACCGAGGTTTTGCTGAGCGGCCCTGATCAGCGGTCCTGTTCACGCGCGCAAATCACAGAATCCGCGCGTAATTCCGGCCTCAAACAGGCCGGGACTGTAGAATGCTTGGATCTTCAACGTCACTGAATAAGGAGACCTCCTTGACCGGATTCCGCCGTCGTACAACAAACCTGCGGCCTTCTCCGCTTATCTGCTGCGTCATTTGGCTGATGGGGTTGCTGGGAACCGCTACCCCAATCCAAGGCCAAGAGGCGCAACTCCCCGAGAGCCTCGCTGACTCTGCGGTCATCGTCACGATCCAGGGAACCATCACCGGAGGAACCTTTGAGGATTTCCGTGATACCGTCGAAGCACTCAAGGAGAAGGAACTCCGCTTTTTAATCATCAAGCTCGATACCCCCGGTGGCACCATCGATGCCAGCCGTGACCTCGCCGAGTACATCGACAACCTCTCCGACGAGAACATCGAAACCTTTGGTTGGGTACCCAATGGCCGCTTTGCCTACAGTGGCGGAACCTTAGTGGCATTCTCCTGCAGAAACCTGGTGATGGGCGACAATAGTCGAATCGGTGACGTCCAACCCATCGACCTCTTCGGCAATGAACTCCCCGAGAAGATCCAGACGACAGTTCGTGCGGATATGAGACGCTGGGCCCGCGAACGGGGATACCCCACCGCTCTTGCAGAAGCGATGGTCACCAAGGAATTGGGTGTCCTGCGAGTTCGCAACGGCAATCGCTCTGAAAGATATCTGACCGATCAGGAGCTCGATGATCTGCCAGCAGCGGAAAGAGCTGCCGCAAGCGTCGAAAGAATCGTCGAAGTCGGTGAAATCTTGACCATCGACGAGGAAGAAGCTTTTGAATACGGCTTTATCAGCTACATCTGCCAGACACCAGAACAGCTGCTCAATGACTTCAATTTGGCTCGCCTCAAGGTCATCACCGCAGAGGAATCCTTGGGCCAAAAAAGGATCGGAGATGCGGGAGGAATGGCTCTCGATGCCTTCCGTGACTGGGGTCGATTCATCAAGTTCCTACTGATTCTCGCTGCTGCGATCAGCCTCGTCGTAGAGTTAAAACTTCCAGGGGTCGGACTGGGTTCTGGTCTCGCCCTCTTGTTTTTAACCCTATTCATGATGGCGAACTTCGCGGATGGAGGCGTAGGCTGGATCGAGCTGACGACCTTGGCAATAGGTCTACTGCTGGTCGTGATCGAGCTTTTCGTGATTCCAGGATTTGGGATCTCCGGAATCGTCGGATTGGCGGCGATCATTACCGCCATGGGTCTCTCATTTCAATCTGTCGACAAGCCCCTTAATTTAAGGGTGCTCAGTGAGGATGCTCTCATCGTGGCAGGATCATTAGTCGCAGGATTGTTAACATTGCTGATTGCCACATTCTTCCTGCCAGGCTCGCGCCGATCTTCAGGATCCATGATCGATTCCTCGACTCTGGCTTCCGATGATCCATTTGAGGCTGCGCCGGAGTTCTCTGGATCCAACCTTGTCGTGGGTCAAAAGGGGACGGCCCTCGAGGTTCTTCGACCTGCCGGAAAAGCAGACTTTGATGGGACCATCGTCGATGTCGTCTCCGTCGGTGATTACATCGAAAAATCGACGGCAGTGGAAGTTGTCGAAATTGAAGGTAACAGAGTCGTGGTTCAAAGCGGAGAGGAGGCCTAACGATGGAGTGGTGGCTACTCTCCATGCTCTGCCTAGCTGGCCTCATCCTCATCTTCCTGGAGGTGTTCATCCCCAGTGGAGGACTCCTGGCCATTGCAGCTCTCTTGTGCATCGCTTACTCGGTGTGGGAACTGCACCTACAAGGACACAGCTACATTGCACTCGCTTGTGCACTCATGACTGCGTTTTGGATCGTATTCCTGTTCAGATTTTGGCTACGAAGAGTCGGCCTCAAAACCGACCTCGCAGCCTCAGATTCCATCGGTGATGACGTAAAAGATTCCAGAGAGATGATCGGCGAGAGAGGCCTGGTCATGTCAGATTTACGCCCGGCAGGAATTGCTCTTATCGCAGGAAAACGATTGGACGTCGTTGCCTTGCAAGGTTACATCAACAAAGGGGACTCCGTTGTCGTCATCGAATCTGACGGCAACAGAATCGTCGTCAAAAAAGCAGAAACCAATGAATCGGATTCCTGAGTTTTCATCAAAACTCGTCTCCGAATAATTTCAGGGAGAGAATATGTCGGAAAACCTTTTATTGGGATTTATCAGCCTCGGGCAAATCCCTCCTCCGTTGACAATCTTGGGTTACTTCCTCATCGGAATCCTTGCGATTGTCCTTTTCATCTTCTTCATCACCTTTGGAAGGCTCTACATTCAGGCTCTTTCATCCGGTGTGAAGATCAGCGTACTTGCCTTCATCGGCATGTGGCTGAGAAAGGTGAATCCACGCATCATCGTCGACTGCTTGATCATGGCAAACAAGGCTGGCCTCAGTGATGTCCACAGTAACAAGCTGGAAGCTCACTACATGGCTCGCGGAAATGTACAAAGAGTCACTCTAGCCCTCGTTGCTGCCAGCAAAGCACAGATCAGCCTGAACTTCGATCAGGCAGCCGCCATCGACCTGGCTGGCCGAGACGTCCTCGACGCTGTTCGCACTAGCGTGCAGCCAAAAGTGATCGATGCCCCATCTAGGGATCAAGCCAGGACCACCGTCGACGCTGTGGCTGGGGACGGAATCCAATTGCGGGCCCGCGCCAGAGTAACCGTGAGAACCAACCTTGCACGACTCGTCGGTGGTGCAACTGAAGAGACGATCATCGCCCGAGTCGGTGAAGGTATCGTCACCACGATCGGCTCCGCCTCCAATCACAAGGAAGTTCTCGCCAACCCCGATTTGATGTCAAAGACGGTGTTGGATAAAGGCCTCGATTCAGGAACCGCCTTCGAAATCCTTTCCATCGATATCGCTGACGTCGACGTCGGTGAAAACATCGGTGCAAAACTCCAGGCAGAGCAGGCGGAAGCAGATAAACGCGTGGCGCAGGCTCTCGCCGAAAAACGACGCGCACTAGCGGTGGCGAAAGAACAGGAAGAAGTAGCCGCCATCGCCGCAAACAAAGCGGTGCTCGTTCTGGCAGAGGCCGAGGTTCCCAAGGCTATTGCCGACGCATTCCGATCAGGGAACTTGGGCGTCATGGATTACTACCGATTAAAAAATCTTCAGGCTGATACTTCGATGAGAGAGTCATTGGGGCACGATGAAGACAGCAATCCAGATTCTCCCGCTTAAGGTGAAGAAGTAATCGATGGATAGCTGGATCTTTATCATTCTCTTTGTCGTCGTTCCGATCATCAATCGGATCATCGAAATGAACAAAGCGCGTGCAGAATCTGCTGCCGCTGAAGCAAAGCGCATGATGCGCAAAGAAGCTCGGCAGCGACGGCAGCAAGCCCGCGGAGGAGACGCTGTCGCGGATCAGGGCCCACAAGAAATCCAACCCCCTCCTGAGATGGACCTCGGAGGGGGTTGGGTTGCCGTGGGCGACACGCCTCCTTTCGTGGAGAAATCGCCAGCTGCAAAAAGTCGTCGATCTGGTCGTAGAACCCCTAGCCCCCTCGAGCCCCCTCCACCAATCGCTCAAGACCTCCCCCTGGAGGTGGAAGAGTCCCCTGCTGGCTTGGAGATCTTCGCTTTCCCAATCCCGGATGAAGTCCCTGCTGAGGAGGTTTCCAGTGATCCCGCCAGCGCCACGGAAACCTTCGACCTAAAACCGACTCCGGCGACGACTGCTTACTTTAGTCATGATCTCCCGGGATCAGGCCCCATATCCACAACCCGTAGTAAAAGAAATTTACGCCTCTCACGCTCCGAATTACGCGACCGCCTCGTTTGGAGAGAGATTCTCGGCCCACCTCTCAGCCTTCGAAAAGATGAATCCTGAAACGGCTGGATCCTCGGGATCGGGTGACGGGAAGACCTCGAGGGACTACCATGCACAGGTCAGTGACGAATGAGCCGGAGTGGCGGAACTGGCAGACGCGGCGGATTCAAAATCCGCTGACCT
>NHDG01000038.1 GCA_002167285.1 Planctomycetia bacterium TMED53 | reverse complement strand
CGTTGGGCGTTGCCGCCGCCCGTAAAACTTGAAGAGTTCTGTTTGATGCCAAACTCAAATTTGACCCAGCGCTTTTTCGGCTCCCATCGCCGTAGTGTCGTTTCCATCTTTTTGCTTTCCATCATCACTGCCAGCCTGCTGAGTCACAGCTTCGACCAGATGAAGCCAAGGCCGATTCAAGACCTCTATTTAAAAATTGACCGCCTAGATCTCAACAGCCAACAAAGGGTCGCACTTCGCGCAGTCCGTAATCTTTTCGTAGAAGAAAAGAGCCTCGGAGAACTCGATACGAGCGAGAGCGAATTCCTACTCGCTGTCGCAGGAATCCTAACCGATGATCAATTTCGTGAATTTTCGGGAAATGCCAAGAATGACCGTCAAAAACTGCGGTATGAACTGAGGCAGATTCGTGCTGAGATGGTGCTCCATGGCGAGGGGGATTCCCTCACTCGCCGCTAGGAGTTCACATTGCCGAGAAACAAAGATATGACCCGCACTTCCTCAGCTAAAGCTCTGACCTCCTTAGCATTTCTTTGCTGCTCCATCATCGCCGGATGCCAAAGCCCTGAAAAGAATTCTGGGACCTCCCCCTCAGCAGACTTAAATGCTCGATCAGAGATCAGTGGTCGGAGCCTTCTTCAAACAGAGGAAATCAATTGGAGCCCCACTCTCTATTACGGAGGAATGAGATTTCGCTTCCAGTTGCCAATGGGAGAAGAGAAAGCAAAACCAGTCTTTGGACATTCTGATCGAAAAGATTTCATCGAAGTCAACGATTCACGTGTCTATCGTGATCGAAACCGGTTCAAGATCGGATCTTCTTTTTATCGCTGGGATACAGACAGCATCATTTGGGTCCACTCACCACCAACAGCAGACCAACCCTTCAGCCGTAAACAGGGAAACTTGATCCTGACCTGCTTCGGCGATGATTCTGACCCTGTTATCGAAGAACAGAAACCGGATGGCAGCTTTACATGGACCTACAAAAATGCTCGAGTCGCTCTCTCTTCGAGCAATCGTCTGGTATACACCTATCGAGGCAGTGAGAATCTCCTTCCAGGTGGATCCCATCTCATATTAGGACCTCAAGGCGAGTTATTAGAGAAGCGGAGTCCATGAAGGCCCAAAATCAGACGACACAGCACCTCATCGATGGGGACACCTCGGCTGCTCTCGACCGAATCACGGATTGGTGCAAAGAAAGAAAGCTTCCCGCTTACCGTGGGCGTCAAATCCACGAGCACCTGGTCGAACAAAGAACTCTGAACCCCTCGGATATGACGACTTTACCGAAGATGATTCGGGAAGAGCTTTCAGAAACCCTGCTCGCACCAACTGTGACTATCAACACGGTCTTAAGATCCACTGACGGGACACTGAAGTTCCTTTTCGACCTTACAGATGGCAAATCTGTCGAAGCCGTGTGGATTCCTACCCAAGAGAGAGGCACTTTATGCGTCTCGAGCCAGGTCGGCTGTGCCGCCGGCTGCACCTTCTGCGCGACTGGAACGATGAAGCTGACTCGAAACCTTTCGGCGAGTGAGATTGTTGGGCAATGGAATGCTGTGGATCAGTTTACGCGAGGTGAGGGAAAAGTAGGTGTTACCCAGTTAGTTTTCATGGGCATGGGTGAGCCACTCCACAACTACCCTTCGGTATCTGGAGCCCTAAACTGGCTGACCTCGCCGGACGGTTTCGATATGAGCCCGAGGCGCATTACGGTTTCAACCGTGGGTATCGTTCCT
Organism: Planctomycetia bacterium TMED53; assembly: GCA_002167285.1. Lineage (GTDB taxonomy): Bacteria > Planctomycetota > UBA8108 > UBA1146 > UBA1146 > UBA12191. Next base: position 7,087 of record NHDG01000038.1, on the reverse strand, counting down.
AAAATCCCGAAACTGGTCGCCGAACATCCACAGATCCGCCTAGCGGTCAGCTTACACAGCGCAGTAGAAGAAACTCGCGCTCGGATTGTTCCGATTCAATCGAAACACTCACTTTCAGATCTTCTCGATACTCTTTCCAGGTTGCGCCATAAAGTTCGCCGCATCAGTCTGGAGTACGTCGTCCTCCCCGGAGTCAATGACGACGTCCAAGAGGCTCTCGCATTGGCGGCATTTGCGCGCAAATGCCATGGCCACATCAACCTCCTTCCTTTTCACCCTTTCGATGGAGCCCCCTTCAAAGCTGCGGACGAAGATACCGTTGAACGCTTTCGCGAAGAGGTCAGCCGTCACTACGACGGACAAGTCACTGCTCGACGAAGTCGCGGTCTTGATATCGACGGAGCATGCGGACAGCTCGCCATCAAGGGAAGTAAACCCCAAGGCGAATAGCCCACGCTTAAAGACAAAAAAGAAGGTCGTGATCACGGGTTGTGATCACGACCTTCTTTACTTATCTAACCGTAACGAACTAGCGGCCCTCTGGCTTTGGAGCTGGCTCAGGGCTTGGCTTCGGTGTTGGTTTAGGAGCAGGCTTCGGCTTTGGCTTTTCCCAAACTGGCTTTGGTTTTGGCTTCGGCTTTTCCCAAACTGGCTTCTTCTCACCATCCTTGGATTCCTCTGAACCACCCTCTGCTTCCTTGGCACGAGCAGCTTCACGCTCCCGGCGAACTTCCTCGAAGGAACGGCCATCGGGGCGTCCAAAGATGCTGGAGGACACGCCGGCATTGAGAGTGATCTCATCAAAGTTCACCTCAAGACTCAGCTCACCGTCCTCGAAGATCTTCTTGGCGATGGGAGTCTTGATCCACTGATTGCGATCGTCGCTGAATCGGATTCTGGTGTAATCCTCATAAAAGACTTCTTTGGTGATGACTGCAGGCGCCTGGCCTTCTTGCCATGTCTTGCGCAGCAACAAGCCGTCTTCGTCGGCGAATGCAAAGAGCATGCGCTGATTACCAGCAAAGGAGTTGAGCTCAACCACCTTGCAAGGCTTCCCCAGCACCATGTCATCTCCGGCTAATTTGGCAATGTAACCGTTATCTGCAAAGGTGCAGAAGAAGTCGTCGATGTGCTTGTCCCATACGAAAACGATGAGAGTTTTTCCAGCCAAGGGCGAAACCGCTCCCATGGCTTTCACAAAAGCTTTTTCACCGTCGTAAACCTGAACAAAGTTGAGGGGCTCATTGTTTTTCGTCAGGCCAAGCCCCGGCAATTGCCACTCTTCACGAATCATCAACGCACCGTCATTGCGCTTCAGGAAGCGAGACATCTTCATGATCGTCTCATTGGTCGGCTCGATCTTTTTGTTACGGAAGCGCTCGACCCGATCCTGAATGCTTTTGAGCCTCTCCTTGCCACCTACCGCTTCCAGGTAGCGGTCGATCACAGCGATCGCCTCAGGCTCACTGGTCGGCAGCCCGAGAATATCATCGACGGCCGCATCGTCCTTGGCTGGCGCTTCTTTGGCGTCGTCAGCGGGAGAATCCTTTGAGACCTCTGCAGGAGCGGGTGGATCCTGAGCAGGAGTTAAATTGGCGACCTGAGCGTCGAGGTGAACACTGAGGGTAACAGTCCACAGAATTGCGAGGACTGAGCAGGCCAGCCACTTCATCTTTGATCCAGCGTGCATCGCTGACATCCTTCCGGTTGTATCCAGTCTCATTAGAGCCTCACGACCCCTCACCGACAGTAAAATGCCGGCAACGGACCCGCTCCAGACTCCGTGGGTGCGAGTTTAATCCGATGGTCCCTTCTCAGAGACCGATTTCGGAATCCTGAAGTTACAGGATACAAGGTAGAGGCTCCGGGGTCAAAATGACCCGAATTCTCCTCTGGAATCGCCCTGATCGTCCCCTGTGGCAGATACAGGGATCCCCTCTGAAGAACCGAGGAGATGGGCAAAGCCCTCACGACGGAGCCAGGAACGAACCTGCGATAATGGCACAAAGAGGCCCATATGAGGGACCACCATCGGTGCTCTTTTACCGTAGGTGTAGATCATGCTGCTAATACCCACTAATTGACAATTCTCCGAGAGGAAGATCCCTCCGCCGGAATTGCCGAAGAAAGTCGGTGCGCTCACCATCCAATAAACTTCATCCCCCACGGGTTTGTATTGGGAAGAAATCTCTCCGCGAGTGGGGATCGGCTGATTCCCCAAGGGGCAACCCACGGCATAAACCGAGTCGAAAACCGACAATTGATCACAAACTTCTTCGGTGGCGACATCGGCAAGATGGGGCCAAGGAGAGTCACGCTCGATGCGTAGAAGTGAGAGATCCGACTCCGGATAACCCACCATCTCTATCCCCGTGCAGATATCTTCAGAAACCCGACCTAAATGAGGATCAAAAAAGTGCACATCGACGATCTTGGTGTCCAATTCTCGGAAATCACGAACCTCTTCAACAACGTGAAATGCGCTGACGACCCAAACGTACCATCCCCCTCTAGGGGCGGGTTGATTGGCCACTGCCACACCACTGCCGACGGTCCCATTCCCCTTCATTTGAACGATGGGGTAGATCATTTGCTTAACCTTTTGGTGATTGGCAGATTGAGGTCTCACCCCGGCATCAGGGCTGAAGAATTGAGAGGCACTCTTGATGGCAGGAGAGCTTTTTTGATCCAGGAGGGACTGCATACGATTTTCAAAATCTTTGCGAGACTGACTCCACTCAGTGCGGAGTTGTCGTGACAGGGTCGCACTGCGATTCTCGAGCTCACGCAAGATGTGACTACGCTCCTGTGCTCTTTCGTCGAAAGGCATCGAAACCGGCCCCGTCACCGAGGTGCGCTCAGGTTGATCGACTTCTGGATCGAAGCGATCAGAATCTTCAGATGACTCGCCAATCGGGCCCCCGGAGATTTCCCAAAGATCCATCGGTATCATTGTGTCGGCGACAGCAGCCCCATCACCAACCATTCGATCCTGATCTTGCCAGAGGCCGGTCAGACCCAATGTGACAAGGAGCACCGAAAAAATCAGGGACAAAAACCTGGTTTGCGAGTCGAGTAGCATCAAAATCCCCGTTCCGCGCCAGATTCCACCGGGAGGGACTTCCAATCCGGGAGGAACCGACAGAGGAGATTACGATGCAGACGCCGATGGCGGCAAAATGACGCAGTTTCGGTGAACGCCAAAATCGCCGAATCGCGGCCATTGAAGCCAGTTCGTGGCTTTAATCACAAATTAGAGTCGAAGAAGGGTTCCTCTTCGGCGGGACTCTCATTCTCGTCTCGCGATGAGGAATAAATCAGCTTCAGCAAACGATCTGGAACGTGGATAACCCGGTCTGCAGATTTCCCTCCGGTTCGAGCCTTCACCGTCTCCAGCTCCAAAACCTGATCGATCACCTGGTTCTTCGTGGCTTCTAACTCGACAGAGATACGATCGACAAGGGAGTCATTCACAAAAATAGCCAACTCAATCTCAGTCGGCTGAAGCAGCTCGTCACTATGTTCCGGCCACGGCTCAGCGGTCAAATCACCGGACTCCCCCAACTGATCCCACAGCTCGTGAGCCATGTGAGGGGCAAAGGGTGCCAACAAAATGGTGAAGGTCTTCAGCGTTTGCTTATCCACTTCTTCAGGGGAGAATTCATCCCCACGTAGAAGTTTGACAAACTCCATAAAGGCACTCACCGCTTTGTTCAGTCGATAGGTCCTGATCGCTCGACTCACTCGACGAATCAATCGATGTTTCGCAACCAAGACATTCCTGCTGACAAACTTACCCTGGCCGATCCGACCGGTGATCCCTTCGTAAGTTCTTTGAAGGAAGCGGGCGCATCCCTTTAATCCTTCATCGCTCCACTCCGCATGATCCTGGGGAGGCCCCATAAACAACAGATGAAGACGCAAGGCATCCGCACCATATCTTTCGAGATACTCACTGGCAATCACCCGCGGGCCACGTCGTGAATGGTCAGCTTCTTCACCGTCTTCATTTTCCTGTGATCGAATCCGACCTTGATTGAACAGCCTTCGATATGGCTCTTGTCGTGGAGTGACCTTGAGATCTGCCAGGAAATGGCTAATAAATCGAACGTACATCAGGTGGAGCTCGGCATGCTCGATGCCACCGACACAAAGATTTGCCGGGGTCCAGCGCTGGAGATGCTCCGAGCTCGCGATGGCGTCCTCAAAACCAGGATCGAGGCAACGGAGGTGCCCCCAGCAAGAGCCGATCCAGTCGGGCATGGTATCAACACTGCGCTTGGCTGCTGTTCCACAACTGGGGCAAGCCACATCGACCCAATCGGTAAACTTCTCCAAAGGATTCTCTCCTTCGGGGAGGTCTTCCAATTGGTCAACTTCAGGCAAACGAACAGGAAGATCTGCCTCGGGAACTGGAACTGAACCACAATCGACACATTCGATCACCGGGATGGGGACTCCCCAGAAGCGTTGCCTGTCGAAGACCCAATCGTGCAACTTGTAATCGATGTGAGGCTCGGTGACACCACGAGACTCCAATGACCCCTGGAGGCCCTTCTTTTCAGCAGAACCTTCTCCCCCTTGGCGACGTCGACTCGGACGGCGACGACGGCGACTAGAATCATGCCCGCCCGTGAGTGGAATCCCATGATTTACGGCAAATTCTTTGTGAGCTTCATTCTCCTCCGGCATCCCTAAAATTGCGCCGAAGCGAATATGAGGCATGACGTAACTGCTCACCCAAATCGGAATCGTATTCAGAGTTGCCGGGTTGAGTGCGAAAGCACCGGTGGCGACCCCATCCGCATCTGCCCGCTTCGCCAATCTCTCACGCTCGTCCAATTGGGCAGTACGTTCTTGAAGCTGACGGACTTCCTCTTCCAGGATCGGATCGACAATCTTTTCCAATAAAGGATGCTCTGGACAAAGAACGATAAAACTGGCCTCTGGCAACGCTTCCAGGCGCCGACAGAAAACTTCAAGCTCTTCCCAGCCGTCGTAAAGTTCTGACCGAGCTTTGAGGGCGAGCTTGGTCCCCTCGCGACGACCAATCCAGTTGCGTTGCAGGGCTTTTGTTCTCGGGGGCCATTTCAAGTGCTTCAATCCAGAGTGCAGCGGCTCCGCATAATCGGTGATCGCCACTTTCCAACCCTGCTCGTCCTGGTGGACAAGCCCCTTCTCTAGCAGCTGAAGAAACAACCATTGTGACCAGCGATAATCAGCGGGCTCACTGGTATCGATTTGATGATCCCAATGGACCAACGCGCCGAAGCGGCGTAACTGTTCCTGCATCAAATCGATTCCGCACTGAACCACTTCGCGTGGAGAGATCTGGTTTTGCCGTGCTTCATCTTCGACCGTTGCCTGAAAAGCGTCCCAGCCAATCGGCCGAAGCACTCTTCGGCCCCGGGATTGCTGGTACCTCGCGACGACATCGTTGGTCGCGATACCACGAAGCTGGCTCACGCTAAACCCATCGAGGGATGGATAAGGAAACATATCGAGACAGAAGAAGGTGCGTGGACCGTGCCGACGCTTTCGTCTTCCCTTCTTCCGAGAATCAGAAGAATCCCCTGAAGTCGCAGCAGAATCCGCTGAAGAAGCCTCCGCTTCAGAAGCGGACTCTGGCAGATCAGAGCTCTCCTGTGCTGGCTTTTCAGCACCAGCTGCTGAGCCAGATTCGACAACAGCCTCGCCAGCCGCGGCTGCTTCTTCCCCTTCAGGATTTTGATCGACATGAAGAGCATCCTTCTCGTCGCTCTCCGTCGTAGAAGCGTCGGTGAGTGTCGTCGCCTCCTCTGCTTCCTTCGCCATTGCTTTGGCGAGCTCCGCATCGTCTATGGCGACCGGCGAAGGCAGTGGATTTTCACGCCAGCGATCCTGCCAACGCTTCTCCACATCTCTCAGATCCACGCCCATTCGGGCCTCGATTCCATGGGTAGATTGAATGGACCACTTCCGTGCATAGAGCGATGTAGACAAAAGATTGCCAAAGCCCCGCTGAAGCTGATCGCTGGAGTAAAATTAAGTCGCCGAGCAAGAAATCTCGTGATTTCGCAGGGCCGATACTCCCATGCAGATCGTAGGTGTTCTTGAGCCCGCTCACAATCGGTTCCCTTGACGCAAGACCTGACACGGATATGCTTTGGGATTGGGCGAGGGAGCCCTAAAGCGCTGACTTCGATCGCGTTCAGCCCTTTGCCAAACTCACTTTGGGCCTGTAGCTCAGCTGGGAGAGCGTCGCACTGGCAGTGCGAAGGTCAGGGGTTCGAGCCCCCTCAGGTCCACCACTCACAAACTCAACCCCCAAGTGGCTTCCCTGCTACTGGGGGTTTTTCAATTTGGCATAGTGGGATCGGGAGATCGTCAAAAACTTCAGTCACCATACTTGGTCCAAATCAGAGGCCTCCCTCCCACTCAATAGTTGTGTCCGATTCCTCATCAAAACCTGATGAAGGGTTTAGAAGGGAGGTCGACATGACCAATGACAAGAAGAACGACGAAAAGGGCCGTAAGAAGGCCTCTGATGAGGAACTGAAAGATGTCGCTGGTGGCGGGATGGGCCTTGATCGTTTGGGCACTCAAAAGAGCACTCCAAGCATGGCGATTGATTGCGAGAGAGTGAATAGACCCTAGGTAAACTCCACTCGCCCTCGCAGACGAAGTGATCTCGAAACACGGTTGGGATCTCTGACTCACGAGTCAGAGGTACCGGCCGTGTTTCTGATGGTGACCGATGAGCCTCGAAGGCACTCCGGCTCTCCCAAATAGTACTTATGGAACCCAGGGACCACTTTGCACGGTGATCGCCCCCATAGATTGTTCTATTCAAAGTCTCCGCAAATCAGGATACTTGATGAAGAAAGGGGGTCGATATGACCGATGACAAGAAGAAGGACGACAAGGACCGCAAGAAGGTTTCCGATGAGGAGCTGGAAGATGTCGCTGGTGGCGGGATGGGCCTTGATCGTTTGGGCACTCAAAAGAGCGAGAAGCCAAAGAAGAATGGCGACTCGAAAGCCATTGATCACAACTCTACACGAAGCAACCGGGGCTAGCCTACTCGTCCTCACCGGCGAAGCGATCT
>NHDG01000037.1 GCA_002167285.1 Planctomycetia bacterium TMED53 | reverse complement strand
TCGGAGGTGAAATCAGAACCAATGCACCAGTTTCTCGAGTGCTCTATGGAGACACGGGAACCACTGGTGTTGAATTGATGGATGGTGAAGTCATCGACGCGAACATCGTGGTCAGTGCTCTGGATCCTCGCCAGACCTTTCGAAAAATGGTTGAACCGTCGGACCTACCTGCGGATTTGATCGCGTCGATCGACGCCTACCAATTCCGAGGCACCGCAGCCAAGGTCAATTTCGCACTCGCGGGTCTGCCCAAATTTCCCGGTCTGGATGACAGCGAAAAGATTTTCGATGGCTTCACAAACATTGGCCCTTCGATCAACTACCTCGAAGAAGCCTTCAAGGATAGTCAGTCGGGCCGCTTCAGCCGCCGACCTTTCATTGATTGCTGTATTCAATCGCTGATTGACCCCGGCATGAGCCCACCCGGCAAGCACGTGATGTCATGCTTTGTCATGTACTGCCCCTCCCAGCTTTCCAACAGCGATTGGGAAGCCGAAAAAACACCTTTGGGCGATACCGTGCAAGAAACACTGGAAGAATTTTTCCCGGGTTTCTCCAAACTGGTGATTCACCGGGAAGTGGTGACACCCAAAGATATTCAGTCGAGGACTGGCCTGAGTCAGGGTGATATTTTCGCTGGGCAACTGTTTTCAAGCCAACTATTCACCCATCGGCCGGCACCAGGATGGAACCAATACCGAACCCCCATCAAAGGCTATTACCAATGCGGTTCAGGGACGCACCCGGGCGGCTGCGTTTCGGGCGGCCCTGGAAAACTCGCCGCACGACAGATCCTCGGCGATTGTTCGACGCAATCCATCTAGATCGCGATTGGCTGGCAACGCTTTTAGCCACGAAGCACGGCCCACAAATTTGGAACTTTCAGGGCGACGTTGAGTGACTTCAGATCATGAGTTCACCCATCGCGACACGCCATACTGCAACTGGTGGCCTGCATGATTTCTGACCACCATCCACGCGAGAAGAGGCTGCTCTACTCATTCTGCCAACTGTGTAATCCACTCCACAGCACGGGAGCGGATCTGATCGAGATCTTCTGGAGGAGGGCCCTGCGCCTTCCACGACACGTTTTGCTGTGATTGGTTGCGTTTCAAATCTTCCAGCCAGCGACTGGCCTCGAGTGCGACCCGGCTTCCAGCGGCCTTTTCAATCGCCTGCTCAAGGGTGTTGATATAACGGACATCGTCGACGCCTTCGCGGAAACCTTCCCACTGGAGGGTGCCTACGACGCCATTTGCCGTTGGGTAGGCGAAACAATGATCGCGGAAATTTTCGCTGTCAAAGTCGTTCCAGATGTGGCCGTAGGCATATTGATAGGCAAACGTCATGCTCCCGTCATAGTCTGCCTTCCAAAGCGCAAGGCCGTAGTTGTATCGATAGAGCAAGGGCTCCTCGACACCCACCTGCGGGTTGCTGTAACTGAAGATCTTCGAACCTACGCTGTGCCATTGTTTCGCCTTGTTCGGCTGGCAGCCTCCCGACCAGACCAGCACGTTGAGTCGGCTCCCCATCACCTCGAAAGGATCTTCCTTCCACGCGGACGCGTACATTTTTCCGCCCGCCTTCTGCACGTTTTCCCAGGAGGGTTTCTGGATGCGGAGCTGTGTGCCGTGTGCCTCATCGAGACCGTACAGGTAAATATCATCGTAGCCAAAACCCTCCGTCAGCTCCCTCCACCCGCTGACCGTTCCGGCTGCGGAAGCCGGCGCCCCAGGAGGTGTATTGATGAACAGCAAGTCGTTTGGCATCCCTGCCTCCTCACGCAGTTTTAACGCGCGTGGCACCAGCTCCTTCGAATAAGCCTGCCACAGGTTCGGATATTGGACGCCGTGGGCAACCATATCCGCGAGTTCCGCCCGCATCTGTTCTTCCGACTTATAGTGAGCGGCGATCGTCCCTTCGGTGGGTTCGGCACTCAACTTTCCGGGATAATAAATCGAATAAACCATCCTCGGATAGGCAAGTTCGAAGTCATGCACCGTTACGTTGATGGGAACCTCAACCGTCTTGATCCCTGAGGCGGACAGCCGAACGGTACCCGTGTAAGTTCCCCCGGCAGCATCGTCGGGGATGTGCAATGTCAGCCAGAATTGCTTCACTGTTTTTCCGGGGATCGTCAGAGGCTGCAAAGTCGCCGCATCCATGGGACGCAGTTGCTCGAGCTCCTGGGGATCCTTACCGCTGGCGGGCAAATAACGGGTACCGCCGCTTTCCTCAGTACTGCGAACCTGATTGGTTTCATTTTGGGTATCCACTCGGACAAGCGCATCATCCTTGAGAAGGAGTTCGGGAACGAATCGCTTCACTCCGTCATGGAACATCACATCACGGCCCGCCTGATACCAACACTTCACCACAAAAGGCTCGAAGGATGACTTCGGCAGAACCTGGTTGGCGCAACGCAAATCGCTGATTTCCAGTTGCAGATTCTTCAGTTCCTGACGCGCGTAAATGGCCAATGACGCGGACTCATACTCACCACGACATCCGGCAAGACTCAGTTCACCCCCTTCTTCACCGGGGACATTGGGAAAGCTATTCGGCAACACCCGCGTATTCGTGATGGGGTCGAGACGGTACACAATGAGCGGGCTTTCCGCGTTCTTACCGGAGGTTTCTGAGTTCTGCGCGACCCCAGCAGAAGAAGCCAGCAGACAAGTCAGGACCACCATGATCGAAATAACCGAGGGTCCGGATCGGCGCACCCTTGTGCCAAGTTGTTGCATCGCAATTTACTCCCAGCGCCTGCGTTCGCCCCACGAAACTACAGCTATCGAATATGGTCGTCCTCATTGTACATACTTTCAGCGACCACATCCCGACTCACATCATCGCCGATGTCCCACCACGAAGCTCACTGAACTGTTCAAACCCACACCATCGAATATCCTGTAGTGGATTGTCTTATACAAAAAAGGTGGAAATCAGAAATCGAAAAGGGAAGGCCAGCAATATGAATAAGGCCATGGTCGCCTGCCTTGTGATGACAGTGTTCTCTTTCGACATCATGGTCGCGCAAGAAGAGACGCTGGTCGTTTATAGCAACGTTCCTGGCGCTGAAGCATCAGACCAGTATGAGCTTGCCGTTCGAACGTTGGAAACGAAAGGCCCGTGGCTTCACCCCTTCGCCTTCGTCACCCGATGCAAAGAAGGCATCAAGGGCAAGAATAATTACTTTCCCCACCTAAGCGGTTGGAGCAATACGTTCATCAACATCGAGATGAGTGGCCCCGTCGAGATCGCCATACGCAAGGTCAGTGGAAAACCAATTCGCAAAGCTGCCGTGCATCCGGGAAGGAAGGCAAGGTCATGCATTCTTCGTGACGGCAACGCCTACGTGATCATCGAAGAGCCCTGCCTGATTGCCGTAGACATCGACGGTCAGATGGATGATCAAGATACGGGAAAGGGTTATCGGGGGCCTCCCATCCATACCCTGACCATCTTTGCCAATCCGGTGATTGAGAACCGCCCACGGCCCGATGATCCAAACGTCAAGACGGTCCGTCCAGGTGAGGTCGCACCGAGTGAAGGAAATTGGAAAACGCTCTACTTCATGCCGGGCGTCCATGACATCGGTGTCGGCTTTCCTGTCCACGCGAACAAAAACTACTACATCCCCGGAGACGCGATGGTTCACGGCACGATGAGTAATCATGGCCAATGGAACGATGGCAATAACATCAGGATCTTTGGATACGGTGTGCTCTCCGGTTCCCGGATTCCCCACCCAGACTTTGCTTCGCCCAAGCCGAAGGAGGCCAAACAACACGACCCAATTCACATCGTTGGTGCTGCGAACACGACGGTCGAAGGCATTACTCTCGTCGATTCTGCTTACCACTCATTGATGCTGGTGAATGCCTACAAGCCGGAATCGCCGACCGATATGCGGTGGCTCAAGATCTTTACCTGGCGAGCAAACGGTGACGGCATCAATCCGTTCGGAAATGGTCTGATCGAGGATTGCTTCATTCGCACCCAGGACGATTGCACCTACGTCAATGGTCGCGGTATACGCCGAGTCACCTATTGGAACGACTATAACGGCTCGACATTTGTTCTCAGCGCGCTGCCCAACAGAAAGATCGTGGTGGAGGACTGCGACGTGATTTATGCCCGGGCTGGCTGGAATCACTGGAGTGGCGGTCGTCTCTTCAATATGCGAGGGGAGGGAGAAGGTCAGTGCGGTCAAGGCGTCGTCTTTCGTAACATTCAGGTCGAAGATCCTCGGCCAACGCTCCAACATTTCATGATTGCCATGCAGGGTCTGCAACCCTACTCGGATCCGAGTCAACGCCAACGGGGTGCGGGTGATCTTTCCGGCATCCTTTTCCAGAATATCGAGATTGCTGCACCCAGCGTTCTGGGAGAACCCGACGTCCTTTGGGGAACGGCCAATGCGCGGATCATGAATTTAACTTTCGACAACGTCTCTATTGGCGGCAAGAAGATCAAAAGCCTCAACCACTTCAAGCACAATGAGCACGTCCGGGACGTCACATTCAAGTGAGTCGCCCAGGCCACTCTCTAAGACGCATGGAGTCGAGGGAAACCCAGCGAAAAGAGAGGGGCATACGCCCCCCTTACTCAGCACCACTTCAAAAGACTTGGCCGGGAGTCGTTGTGCGGAGACTCCACAAAGTGCCTCCAGCCGTGACGAAAAGCGTTTTTCCGTCGGGGCCTCCAAAAGCGCAATTGGTGGTTTCGTCACGGGGGATTGCCACGAATTCCAGCAATTCACCTGCGGGGGAAAAGACGTAGATTCCAGCGGTAGGTGGATCAGCCGTTTCGTTGGGTAAATTCGGGCGATTCAGGCCGGCGGCGACATAGAGCCTCCCCGCGGTATCCAACTTCAGACCATCCGGACCTCGCGTGGAGCCCCAGTCGTAAATCAGGCTCTGGGTCGCTGCGTCAACGCTGCCATCTTGATTCAGGTTGAAACGCCACAACTTACGGGCGCCACCGAGATTGTTGTTATTGTTGTCTGCGACGTACAGGAATCGATTGTCTGTTGTGATTGCGATCCCGTTGGGCCGGTCCACTTCATGCGTGATGATGCGAGCGATCGTGCCATCGGCGTCGACACGATAGACGCCTTCCACTTGACGACCTGAATTATCCTGCATCTCGATGGACGAACGATCACCGTATCGTGGGTCTGTGAAGTAAATCCTGCCTTTTGCATCGATGGCCAGATCGTTCGGAGTATTGAATTTCATCTTCTGGTAACGGTCTGCCAAAATCTGGAGCGAACCATCCTGACGTCTCCGGACCAAACGCCGCTGAGCCGACTGGCAGATGACCAGATCTCCCTGCTTGTCAAACCTGAGTCCGTTGGATCCCGCATCTCGGAACCATACGCTTTGATCGCCCGCAGGCGTCCGACGGTTGATGTTTCCTTCACCACTTGTGAGTAGCCCCAACTCCGGATTCCATGCCGGACCCTCGCCAGCCCCGCTTTCCTGCAGCAGCTTCGGCTTGGATGCGAAAACAGATTCTCGAACTGCAGGTTTCCGCAACCGGAGGGTTGCAGTCACCGGAATGTGGTCCGAGAGCATTTCCGTGCAAGGGTCACGCAGGATCGCGACCGATTCCACCCACTCCTGCAGTGAAGGAGAAACAAAGATGTAGTCCAGTCGGCGGTCCGATCCATGATCCTGATCACTCACCAGCGCGCCTGGAAACGTCCCCATAAAAGGAAGGTGAGGGGATCTGCCAGCAGCAATCAGATCCGTGTATCCCTGATCTAAAATTGCCTGGATGCCACCGTAATCCATTCTCCCGCGATTCAAATTGCGAGCGCGGGGGTTTTTCTGATCGAGTCCCATGAAGAAAGGAACCAACTCTTGATCTGAGTCATACCGCGACTTGTCGGCGGGAGAAAAGCCATTGAAATCGCCAGCAAGGACCACTTTCGGATTCTCTTCAGGAAGCGATGCCACATCCTTTTTCAACAGTGCCGCTTCCTCGATCCGCCACTGAAAATTCGAGGGATGAAAATGGATCACGTAAAACCAGACTCCCTGTATCCGACACCTAAGCAGGCCGTGATGGAAACCTTCGCGAATACGTTTCACATCACTGATGGGATATCGGGATGTGATCCCCGTGGGGAATCCCTCTTCTTTGAGCAACACGGAGTATGGATGCCCCCATGATTCCGCATCTGAACTCAGTTTTTCCTCGGTGTAATGATTCAACTCCTGTAGCGAAACAACGTCCGGAGACTGAGCCTTCATCCAACGTTTCCAGTCGCCGTACCGCGGTTCCGCTTTTTTCGTGAATCCATACCACACATTATGCGTGATGATCTTCAGCTTTTCCGGCTTCGATGCTTCCGCCTGCTGTGCGGACAAAGGGAAGCCGATCATGAGCAGAAGCACAATGGAATACGCCATCTGATTCATTACACGGGGCATAAAAAACTCCGGTACGCTTGGGGGATTTTCGAAGGACCGATCGGTCCATTCACGACGGTGTCTAAACCAACCAGTCCGAACGACGGCCGACGGATCCAAGACCAGTTGCGAATCTTGAACGTCCATCAGAATTCCACTCTCCACCGGGAAGGGTGCCTTTGGAAATTATCCGTTGTTGGGAACCTTTTTTGGAACATGTCGCCGAACTTTCACATCATTGTTCTGGTTTTCGCCCGGTGTACTTCGACCATTGGTGATCAAAGTTTCCAACAACTTCTGCAGTTGCACAATTCGTTCCGGTTGGTCGGAAGCCAAGTTATTTGCTTCTTGGAGATCGTTGGCGAGATTGTACAGCTGATGCGGCTGACTTTGATCACCGCCCTTGCCCCAACCTGCAGAGCCGGGGGCGGGAATGTATTTCCAATCCCCTTTCCGAATACTCGGGACACCCCGGATTGAGCAACTGACCGAGGTTTCACGGACGGAGAGGTCGCGCCCATGAAGTAATGGAAGCAGGCTAAAGCTGTCTTCACCGGCATCTGCGGGAACTTGCTCACCGAAGATTTCGGCAAACGTTGCCAGCAGGTCGGCTTGATGGACCAGTTGATTGCATACGGAATCCGCTTCAACCACCCCTGGCCAACGGACGATGAAAGGGACTCGATGTCCTCCCTCCCAGACATCCGCCTTGTAGCCACGCAGAGGTCCACTGGGAAAGTGACCCTGTTTTTCCAGATCGCCGACGCCGATGTAAGGCGCACATCCATTATCGCTCGTGAAGACGACCAGTGTGTCCTGTTCGACTTCGCTCTCCCTCAGTGCGTCCAACACTCGACCGACAACGGCGTCGGTTTCCATGACAAAATCAGCGTAGAGATTCAGACCACTTTTTCCTTTCCACTCGTCATTCACCGAAAGGGGTGTGTGCGGCGAAGTGAGCGGCATGTAAAGCAGAAACGGTTCCGCCTTTTTGGCTTCACGCTGAATAAATTCGCAAGCACGGTCGCCCAGGGCTGGGAGTATCGGCTCCAACTTCCAACCCTCCAACGCGGGTCCCTGTTGGCTGGCCTGATTATTCATGAAGAGTTCCGCCGCACCAAACTCGCTCGGTATCCCGACGGTCCGGTCGTTCTCAATGAAGCAGTAGGGTGGCCAGTTGGGAACATCGGTACCGAAGTACTCATCGAAGCCCACCGCAATTGGCCCCCCGGTAATCGGCTTCATAAAGGCTTCTTT
>NHDG01000036.1 GCA_002167285.1 Planctomycetia bacterium TMED53 | reverse complement strand
GGTCGGGGTGGACGTACCGTTGAAGTTCCGGAAGCTGTGATCGGAGCGGCCACCTTTGGCTGACGAGTTTGGGCAGTGTCGCTGTTGTCGTTATTACGAGTCGGTATCTTGCGAACAGGTTTAACGTTGCTGGAATCTTGCCCCGAATTGATCGATCGACCCGTCACCTGTTCTTCCCCACTGGGACCATTTTGAACTTCGTTGTTCAAAAGGTTGGCGATGACGATCACCACTAAAATCGAGATCAGAATAAATCCGATTTTTGTTCCGGTACCCATGCCGCTCATCTTTTTCCCCCTGATTCCCGATTCGATTCACCCGAAGCAAACTTCTCAGCGACAAGTCCCCCGACCTGCATGCATCTTTTTCGATGCTCCGTTTTCGATGCTCCGTTGAAATGAATCTGGTCCAACCCACAACATGTTGTGCAAGGTTGGCGTGCTGCTTGGGTCGGAGGATACCCCGATAAATATCGTGAATCCACGACCCACCAGCAGATTGCTCCACTTCTGAGGAAACCCTACTCCCACTGAGCAGACTCAATTGTCCTGATTTATTCGGCCTATCCAAGAATCCGCAGAGAAGTCGCTCAGAACGAAAAAGGCCCGGCTCCCTTCAGGGACCCGGGCCTGATTCAAAATCACGCAAAGGGGCTCAAAGCCACTCTTTAAGCCTTTTTGGCCAATGCAGTCTCGACCCTTGCCTGCTCGATACGACGACGGGCCTCTTCCTGAAGACGGATCAGTGTCGGGCTGGCGACAAAGATCGAAGAGTAGGTACCCACCAAAACTCCGATACAGAGGGCAAAGGCAAAGGAGTGAAGTGCTTCACCACCGAAGATGAGCAGGATCATGACGACGACAAAGGTAGTCAATGAGGTCAGCACCGTCCGGCTCAAAGTCTGGTTGATGGATTGATTAACGAGCTGGGCATAGTCCGCATCGCGTCTCGCATCGCGCAAGTTCTCCCTGATTCGGTCGAAGATCACGATGGTGTCATTCAGCGAGTATCCGACCACCGTCAACAGCGCCGCAACCACTGGCAAATTAATTTTCAGTGAAAGCACGTCTCCGAGGAGGAAATCGCCAAGAGCCAATGCTCCAAGAGTGAAGCAGATATCGTGAACCAACGCAGTAATCGCTGCGGCGCCGTAACTGAACTCGAAGCGAATACTGATGTAGAAGACGATCGCGAGGAAACTAATCATCAAGGCGATGAAGGTATTACCTTGCATGTCCTTGGCGACTCGTCCACTGATGCTACTAACCTCTGGGAATGGCTCAGAGAAATCGAGCCCTTCCACATCCTTCAGAGCAAGACTCAGCTGCGATAGCAATGCGGCTGCCGTCGGCTGATCCAATTGTGGTGAACTGATCAACTCGAATGACGCGATCCCTGCGGCAGCCCCTGGGGCACCACTGATTTCTTTAATCGTCTCGACGGGGAACTCTGTTTCAACCAGTCGATCCTTCACCGAACTACTGGTGACTCCGACATCTTCAGTGGTTCCGATCCCCTTGATGACGTGAATCTTGGCATTGAAGAGGTAAGTGGTGACACCGTCCTGCTGATTTTCGGTGATCTCGACATCGGTCACCGCATTCGGTGCAAGGATATTTGCGCCACCGATGAGGCCTTCCATCTGTTCCTTGAACTGCTCCGTCTGCTTCTCTCCTTCGATCAGGGTGCTGGTACGAACCGAGTAACGAGACGCGCCCTGATCGGAGATTTCTCCAAGAGCCTGAAGCTGAAGATCTTCGTAATCGAAAACGTCTGCATTGGAGCTCACTCCCGAATCGATGATTCCGCGCAATTCCGATTCCAAGGTCGGTTGGGCCAAGTTCACGGTCAGACGGGTACCACCCGTGAAATCGATACCGAGGGCATCCGAGCCGCGCCAGCCGAGAATGCCGATTCCGCCGAAGATGAAGACGTAGAAGAGAACCCTCGCTCCAGCTCTGAGATCCATGAAGTTAATGTTGGGCTTGTGGATCACCCGTCCCATATTCAGATCAGTGATGATTTCCCTCGAAATCAGGAATGAGAGCAGCATGCGGCTGAAGTAGACCGTCGAGAAGAACGAGGTCAAAATGCCGATGCTGAGCACCACTGCGAAACCTTTGACCGCACCCGATCCGAACTGGAAGAGCACGAATGCGGTGATCAAAGTGGTCAAGTTGGCATCGAAGATGGTCCAAAACGCTTTTTGGAATCCGACCGAAAACGCCGCGGGCAGCGCCTTGCCCCGATCCCTCTCTTCGCGAATCCTCTCAAAGATGAGAATGTTCGCATCGACCGCCATACCCACCGTCAACAGCAAGCCTGCCATTCCTGGGAAGGTCAATGTGTTGCGGAAGATGATCAGCAAGGTGACCACCAGCATCAGGTTCATCAGCAACGACAGGTCGGCGATGATTCCGGCTGCGCGGTAGTAGAGCAGCATGAAGATGGCGACCAACATCAGCCCGAAGATCATCGCTTGGGTACCACGATCCACCGACTCTTTACCGAGCAATGCTCCCACCGTCTGCTGGTTAACCAGGAATGGTTTCGCCGGCAGCGAACCGGCACGCAGGATCGAGATCAGATCATTGACCTCATCGTTGGTGAATCCTCCTTCGAGGATTCCGCTGCGGGAGATCCGCGCATTGATGGTGGCGATACTCACGGCTTTACCGTCGAGCACGATCGCCATACTGCGGTTAATGTTCTCACCAGTCATGTCGGCGAAGAGGCTTGCTCCCATACCACCAAACTCGAAACCCACCGCCGGTTGCCCCGTGTCATTGGTCGTCGCGTTGGTGTTGCTGAGCAAGGAGGCACTGACAAGGTTGGGAGGCCTGTTCTCGACAACGACTTTTCCAGGAGGAAGTCCATCGTCGTTACTCGGACGCTCGACGACGATCTGTCGTGGTGATACCGGGGCCGTTTGTGAACCGCGCTCTTCAAGACTCAAAGCATTGAATGCGACGAGGGCCTGTTCGTAGGTGACCATCTCTTGTTCGATGCGAGAGATGGCTGCATCCGTTTGCTCAGAATCAGGAGCGACCACCTGGAAATTGAGCTCTCCTGCCCGCTCGATCTGCCCCTTCAAGCGCTCTAGCTCGTCATTGTCGGAGCCAGGAAGTTGAATCAACAGCCTGTTACGACCGGAAACGGCAACACTGATCTCTTTCAGACCGTAGTTGTCGAAACGGCGAGCAATCACATCCTTGATGTCTTCGGCGACCGTCGAGCGTTGTTGAGGATCGACTTGCTCCAGGGGAATCTCGTAGAGCAGTTCGGTTCCGCCCTCGAGGTCGATGCCCTTCTTGATATCGCTCTGGTAATCCTGAAGCGAGTAGAGACATGCTGCAATGAGGAGGGCAATGAAGACGAATCCTCTGCCGTAATTTTGCATCATTTTGTGGTTTCCTCTTCCTTGATGGTGGAAGGCGTATCTTTTTGTTCCGAATCATTGGTAGCAGAGGCGATAGAAGTCAATGCGACCTTCATACGGACCCCTTTAGATTCATCGATGATCAAGACGACATGCCCTTGATCCCGATCGACCAGGGCCACTTTGCCGATGATGCCACCGGCGGTCCTGACTTCACTATGCTTGCGAAGATCAGAGATGAGCTGTTCATGCTCTTGAGTCTGCTTTTTTTGTGGGCGGATGACCATGAAGTACATCACGAGCCAGATCATCACCATCAGAGGGATGAAATCCATCAGCCCTGGGGCTTCCTGTCCTCCACTGGGTGTCGCAGCAGCAAATGCACAAAGGTCGCTGACCCCGAAAAGGGTCGTCGGCTGCAGCGGTGAGGAGGTCCCCACTGTCATGATTGTTAACGCCAACATCGGTTCTCCAGCTCCCGAGGAATTCGCTGTGGTCAATTGAACTTCGGAATCGCCCGAAGACCTGAAATGTCGATCGGCAGAAACGGCCGGTAAAACCGCAAGGTATGCCCATCAGCCAAGTTGCGAATCTTAGTCGGCAGAGGCCCAGGATTCAACCAGACCGGGAGGATAATGCTGCTAAGAATTGATCTCGAAAAGCGTCCCAAGTCCCCTCTAGGATCGCTTTTCGGGCATTTTCTAAAAACCTGTGAAAGACCCTCAGGTTGTGGATCGAGCCAAGGGTGTAGGCGAGGATCTCTTTACGCTGGTAAAGGTGATGCAGAGTCCCGCGACTGTATTGAGTACAAGCGAGGCAATCACACCCCTCCTCGATGGGGCCCGAATCTTGTTTATGGCG
The DNA here is from genome assembly GCA_002167285.1 of Planctomycetia bacterium TMED53. Taxonomy (GTDB): domain Bacteria; phylum Planctomycetota; class UBA8108; order UBA1146; family UBA1146; genus UBA12191. Next base: position 27,378 of record NHDG01000036.1, on the reverse strand, counting down.
GGCATTTTTCATATTGAGGCTGCCCCCATCACTGAGAAAGAGGCTCGCATTACGGGCGTTGCGCGTGGGAATCACACAATCGAAGAGGTCGATGCCACGGTCAACTGCGATGATAAATTCTTCCAATCCGCCGACCCCCATCAGGTATCGGGGACGATCGAAGGGAAGCATCGGGGCACTCAAACCGATCGTTGAAAGCAACGCTTCACGACCTTCGCCGACGCTGACACCACCAACGGCATACGCATCAAAGGGAATCTCCAACAGTTGCTGTGCCGATTCCCTGCGCAGATCCTCAAAGGTCCCCCCCTGCATAATTCCGAAGACCGCCATCGGTTCAAACAACTCGAGACGCTGGCGATGCTCGTGGGCACGCAACGCCCATCGATGGGTTCTCACCACTGCGCGGGCGACTTCATCTTTGGAGACCCCTCCCGCCGGACACTCATCGAGAATCATCGCGATCGTCGATCCCAACCGAGCTTGGATGTCGAGAACCGATTCGGGGGTCAACAGAAGAGGGCTTCCATCGACGTGATTGCGAAACTCGACCCCTTGTTCACTGATGCGATTGCGGTGCCCAAGGGAAAACACTTGAAAACCACCCGAGTCGGTCAGAATCGGCCCCTCCCAACCCATCAAGGTGTGGAGACCGCCGAGGGTTCTGACCGTATCGACTCCGGGGCGAACCGCCAGGTGATAAGTATTCGAAAGGACGATCTGAGTCCCTACTGCTTTGAGCTGGTCTGGAGTCATCCCTTTGACAGTCCCCTGGGTTCCCACCGGCATGAAAGCGGGGGTCGCGACTTGCCCTCGGGGAGTCGTCAACAAGGCCGCGCGAGCATCTCCACTGCGCCCCGCCACTTCAAAATCGAAACCTGCGGTCATCGGGTGACGCGCCTTAACCTCGCTACTCACCACAGCTTCCTAATCTCGGTGTCCCGGTAGTAGTGCCGCAAAATCTCATCATGATCCTTGCCATTGGCGGCGTGTCCTTTTGCCCCCATTTGACACATTCCGACGCCATGTCCATATCCTCGTCCGCGAAAGAGGAAGCCCCCCTCGACGGCGATGACATCGAAGGCTGTCGATCGCAGCCTCACCGGAGTCTCCAGACTCGAAAGGCTACCCCTCAGTTGCCGGGTACTGATCTCCAATGACCCCTTGTCGTGACGAACTTCTAAATAGGAAACAAAGCCCGACTTGGAAACTTCGGCGGGTGTAACTTTGCGGATTTTTCCCACTTCGATACCGTACCGACTGGCCACTCTTGAGACCGCATCGCGCAACACGGCTTCGGGAAGCTGTAACTGCCAGCGGTAGTACTTGGCCTTGTGGCACTCTCCACAATTCACGCTGCTCAACGCCGCCATCGGAGTCAGATTGAAATAGGTTTCTCCGGAGCAGGTGACTCCACCGCAAGTGGAATGAAAGAAGCTTTCAAAGACTTGGCCATCCGTCATCAATACTTGCCCGCGCGTCGCTTCCACCGCCTCTTTCACCTCGATGGGAATATCTTTGGAACCGCCATAGACTTGACTGCGGGTCGTCGCGTAGACATGACGTCTCTGATCCGGGCGAATCAAGGTGTGGTAAAGAGCGTAGGTTCGTGCAGCGATCGCCTGCGCACGTAAGGCCGCCGGGGCGAATGAACTCGCCGAGACTTCCTTGGCGACAACCCCGGGGAGATAGCGCTCCATCGGCAATCTCTCAAGGATGGTCCAGCCTAAAGAATCTTCAGGCCAGCATTCGATATTCCCCTCTAGAGTGAGCCCGTCGTAATCGAGTGCGCCCTCCTCCGCCTGAAGGCGAATCGGTTCATCGAAACTGCGACCAGATACCAAAATCGAACCTTTGTAAGCCCGTAAGATCACGGGCGAAGGCAATAACCATTGTTTGGCAAAAGTCTGCACTCGAATTCGGCTGCCCTTTATTTCGGAAGCAAAGGTCTTCTGCCACAGTCCTGAACCGAGTTCGATCCCGACCATCGGACCATTTGGTCCCAGCTTTTCTGAACCATTTGGTCCCAGCTTTTCTGAACCATTTGGTCCCAGCTTTTCTGAACCATTTGGTCCCAGCTTTGCAGCCGCTTCCGTTTCCGCCTGTAGCGGAGTCGCTCCCGATCCCAAGATCGTGAGCAGTAGTATCACCGCCACAAAGAAGCGTATCCTCACAAGGCAACCGGCGAATCTCCTCAAGTCGATTCCTCCACATCCGATTGCTCTATATCCAGCGATCCCTGCTGGCGAGTGACAGCCCCATTCCCCCATAACTTTTCGGCGGCAGGACCGAGAACCCGGCCACGAGTCGTCTTCTCAAGGAAACCTGCTCGGATCAGAAATGGCTCATGAACATCTTCGATGGTTCGTTCCTCTTCACCGACGGTGACCGCGATGGTTTTCACGCCGACGGGAGTCCCCTCCGAACGCGCCACCACTTCGAGAATCTTACGATCGACACTATCGAGACCGTGAGGGTCAACTCCAAGTCGATCAAGAGCTGCTGCTGCACGTTTGGCATCGATGCGATCTTGCCCTTCGACATCGACAAAATCCCGAACCCTGCGTAGATATCTGTTGGCGATCCTGGGAGTCCCGCGGCAACGCCCCGCCAAGACTCTCGCCCCCTCCGCATCCAGCTCCACATCAAGGATTCGCGCACTGCGTTCCAGAATGCAGACCAAATCTTCGACAGCGTAAGGTTCCAGTTTTTCGTGGATGCCAAATCGAGCCCGGAAGGGAGCCGTGAGATTCCCCTCTCTGGTGGTCGCAGCCACGAGAGTAAATCTCGGCAAATGGATTCGCATCGAACGCGCGTTGGGACCCGAATCGATCAAAATGTCGATCTGGAAATCTTCCATAGCCGTGTACAGATACTCCTCCACGACCCGACTGATGCGGTGAACCTCATCGATGAAGAGAACATCTCCCTCTTCCAATTCGGTCAGCAATCCGACCAGGTCCTTCGCTTTCTCCAAAACGGGACCACTGGTGGCACGAAAATTGACTCCCATCTGCGAAGCAATCAGGCTCGATAGGGTCGTTTTTCCCAAGCCAGGCATTCCCGAAAAGAGGGTGTGATCGAGGGGCTCTCCCCGTTTGCGGGCCGCTTCCAGATAAACGCGCAAGTTATCGACCACCGTCGCCTGACCGACGAATTCGGAGAGATCCCCTGGGCGGATCTGTTCCTCATTTGCAGGGGTCTCTCCCTGAATGGCCGCGGGCTGCGTCTGGCGAGTCTCTTCGGCCCCGGGACTCGACCCGGGACTCGTACCGGAGCTGGAATCGGAATGCCAGGGAGTCGCATGCATAGAGTACCTCTTCTTCAGCGGCTTCATTCGCTGTCGTAGCGACGGGGCGCCGACAGAACCGAAAGCTCAGCATAATCGAAGGGGACATCCGTGGAAACATTGCCTACCACAACTCTGGTCCCTTCCTGACCCCTCTCTCCGATTCCTCCGTGTAATTGTTGTAACTTTGGTTAGGCTGTCGGCAATCGGCGAGCTCCTTCGGTGAATCTGGGCCGCCCGTTAGTGAAGAAGGGAATCTGAATGTCCGCGGATTCAGGGGAAACTCCGCCAGCAGAAAACTCCGGCGATTCAAATCCGCCGGCGAAGCGCCCGCTGGGTGCCATCCTGCTGACCCTGTTTCTCGACCTGGTCGGATTTTCGATCATCTTTCCGCTGTTCCCGGCGATCCTGGATTCCTACCGCGGAGATGCCCTCCTCGAAGGTTTGCTCACCTTTCTGCAATCCCTCTCTCCAGAGATCGGAATCGATGATCCTCGCCTGGTGACCCTCTTTGGCGGAGTCCTCGGTTCTATCTATTCGCTGCTTCAATTTCTTCTCAGTCCATTTTGGGGCAGCCTCTCCGATCGCATCGGTCGTCGGCCGGTGCTGTTGATCACCATCAGCGTCAACATGCTGGCGGCACTGCTATGGGCCTTTAGTGGAACCTTCACGCTACTCGTCATCTCGCGCGTCCTCGCGGGGATCGCCGGCGGCAACATCGCCACCGCCACCGCCGCAGTTGCCGATGTCACTCCGGGCAAGGAACGCGCCCGCGGGATGGGTCTCGTCGGAGCTGCATTTGGTCTCGGATTCATCCTCGGCCCGGCGATCGGGGGATACCTGTCGATCTTCGACATCTCTGCCAACGGAGAGTTGATCGCTGGTAGCGGGTTCGCTTACACCCCTTTCTCGGTGGCTGCGTTGGGTGTCGTCTTGCTGCACTTCATCAATCTGCTCTGGATCTTAAAAGCTCTTCCCGAAACTCGACCCGCCACTACAGAGCCACGCCCACTGAACTTTCAAGTCTCCCTCGGCTCCCGTTGGGGCGAGACGGTACGTCAGACCAATCTCGCCAATCTGATCTACTTGCTCTCCTTCAGTGGGATGGAATTCACCCTCGCATTCCTGGTGCGCCAGCGCCTCGATTTTGGCACCACTGAAACGGCAACGATGTTCGTCGTCATCGGCGTCTTGCTCGCCATCGTTCAAGGGGGGCTGACTCGCCGCTTGGCGCAAACCTGGGGTCCGCAAAAGACTGCCGTCCGCGGCATGGTCCTCGTCATCATCGGGCTCTGTGGTATCGCCATGACCCATGAAAATTGGCAATTGTGGACTTCACTGATCCCTCTCAGCGTCGGGGCTGCAATGGCGATGCCGATGCTCTCCACCATCGTCAGCACTTCGGTGAGTGCGGAGGAACAGGGTGCAGCAATGGGCGTCTTCCGCTCCCTCGGCAGCCTTTCAAGGGCCATCGGCCCCTTCATTGCAGCGATCATGTATTGGAAGCTGGGACCCTCTGCGCCCTATTTCGCCGCAGCTCTGCTGCTCGTACTCCCCTTGTGGCTACTTTCAGGGGGGCTTGCCAGAAAAGATCGAATTTCCTAACATCCTGACACGCCGCGCGACCCTGGCCCGGGAAGGGGCTCAGACGTGCATAGTCAAGATCAACATTCAATACCGCCAAAATCGACTCGGACATCATCGACTCGAATCGAGCCGACTGCGTCCCATCATCTTCGCAAGTTAGATGAAGTGGGCCGCTTACTGCTCACGATCACGCTTCTCTTCCTCATCGGTTGCTCCAGCGCCCCTGCTCCGCGAGGTGAAAGCATCGCCCAAGATGAATCGATGACCCCCGCAGATGTCGGCGCGATGATGACCGGCAGTTGGTACGTCGAGAATGATGATCGTCGAGGGATGGCGACCCTCGGTGGACTCCTCTCCTACGACATGACCACCAGCCAAAAAATCTCTGGGCAAAAGGTCGGTGAAGATCGGGTCAGTGCGGGTCCGCTGTGGATCGCCGGAAGAACCGAAAGCAGAGCGACGACCGCGGATGGAACCGATGGTAAAAGTAACTGGTTCTTCCCCTTCTGGCGTTATCGTGAGGTCGATGGAAAGAGGACCCTCTACCCTTTGATGGTGATTCCGATTCCTCTCGGTTCCGTCGAGCCTAGAAGCGCAATCACCATCGAGGAAGATTTTGATCCATGGGCCGGAGTGGCAGAGTCTACAGTCGTTGAGGATTACGTCGTCGAGGAGTACACCCCCGACCCAGTCATCTCTGCGGCACAAATCACCGACACAAACCCGATTCAAAATTCTTCACCAGCAGAGATAACCTACAAGATTCGAAAAGGGGATACCCTTTGGTCCTTGGCTGTAAGGTTTTATGGGGACGGTCAGAGGTACGCGGATCTACTCGCCGCAAACAGGGGAACCCTGGCGAATCCTAACGATATGCGAGTCGGCAGCACGATCGTCATCCCTCAATAAATCTCAACTTGTGGCGGGAGCCTCGACCAGGCTTCCGCCACAAGATGACCCCTGCCCTGCCGTGCAACCAAAGCAATGATCGCCAGTTGCAATCTCTCGCCCCTCTAGTTGCTCTGGAGACAAGTTCCACAGGTCGGGCACCGATCCTTCCATATCCTCGACCAAGCCGAGCTTCAGCATTTGATTGAAATCACAATCGTAAAGCTGGCCATCCCAAGAGACCGACAAAGTATGGCGGCACATCAATCCCGGGAGAGTCGCCCGATTAAAGGCCTCGATGAGGAGTTGTTGATACTCCTGCTCCTTCTTCTGACGGCGAAGATCAGCGAGGAACCGGGCGATGGGCATATTGGTCAGCGTGATCAGCCGATCGAAAACGATGCCAAACTCTTCTTTGAGTACCCGGCGGTAATCTTTCTCAAGAAGCTCAGCCGGTGGCGGCAACTGCGGCCCAGCAGGGTTGAACACCAGATCGAGTCGTAAGCCCTCTTCGCTGCTACCAACACCCTCGAGCTGACCATAGCCGAGTCGATTGAGTTGTTGCAATCCACGGAGGCTCTTGGCAAAGACTCCCTCACCGCGCTGTCGATCGACATTTTCATGGGAATAACACGGCAAACTGGCGATGACATGAACCGATTGCTCAGCTAAGAAAGTAGCCAGCGACTCCTGACCCGGCTCCTCGAGGATGGTGAGATTACAGCGATCGATCACCTCCAACTGGTGCGATCTCGCCGCCACGACCAACTCTCTGAAAGCCGAGTGCAGCTCCGGCGCACCGCCCGTCAAATCGATCACTTTCAAGTGCGGTAAATCGTCAAAAAGAGCGATGCAACGCTGCACTCCCTCCTTCGACAGGCTCTCGGTTCGCCAGGGGCCCGCTGCCACATGACAGTGGCTACAACTCTGATTACAAAGTCTACCCAGATTGATCTGAAGAACGGTGGTCTGACTCCGAGTCAGGGGAGCGGCCAATTTTTGCCGGAATTGTCCTGAGATCTGTTCTGACAATGAATTCACACCCTTCTCATGGACCAAATTGTCAAATTTGTGCCGAAATCACATGCTCGAAACAGTTAACTAGAAATATTCTAACGAGCCCACTACAAAAGATTTTGTTAAGCCCTAGAATACATATACATAGGAAGAAACAGCCCGGTCCCCTATTCCGGTGGGCCCTGGTCATGCTCCTGCCTTCATCGGCATGGGGCTCACGGCGAGAAAGGAAACTCGATCCATGTCCCTTCGTATTCGAATTGGCCTCATCTTGGCACTACTGTCCTTTGCGACTCCTGCCATGGAAGCCCAATCAAACTACAAATTTTCTGCTCCGATCACTAGCAGCCTCCCCGGAGAAACGCTGGCGATCGACATCTTGATGACGAACCTCCCCGAGGCTTCTCAGGGATTCCAGTTCGGCCTCGATTACGATCCCACCCTGCTCACCCTTCAGCTCGCCACACAGGGTTCAACCCTGCTGGGTCTCAACGGTGGCGCAGGAGCCGATTTCTGGCACTTCGGCGAGCCTACTGGCAGCGGTGGAATGACGATCGGAGCGATCATCAGCACCGCTCCTCCTCTGAACTCGATTCCTGCCGGTGAAAACCATGCGGTTGCTCGTCTCGAAATGACGGTCCAGTCCACAGCAGCACCCGCACAAATTTCTCCGCTGACCTTTACCAATTCTCTCGGTAGCCCACCGGTGCTTTGCGTCATCTCCGTCAACGGAGTTTCTGAGCCACCGATTCTTGAGCATGGTTCACTGACTGTCGAAACCCCTGCTCCAAGTGGCCTGACCGTCGTCGTCGACGACGCCTGCACCTGCAGCGGAACCGTTTCTTGGACCAATGGCGCCGCCTACGATAATGTGATCGTCACCGTCGACGGAATCTCCTCTTCCCATCCGAGTGGTACTGAAAGCCTTGCCCTCAACCTGAATGACGGAGTTCCGACCAGCATCGAAGTGTACGGGATCAGCAACAACCAAAACTCTGCTGCTGCCAGTACCTCCTACACCTGTAACACCACTCCCCCCTCCGCTCCGATCTCCGATCTGAGCTGCTCTGTCGACCATGAGAATTGCACTGCAACTCTCAGTTGGGTCAACAACAGTGCCAACTACCAAGCATTAGAGCTTCGAGTTGACGGTGCACTGGTCGCAACCCTTCCGGGAACCGACACCACCGCCACTTACATCCTGCCTGCAGAGATGACGGTTTACACTCTGGAGATCGCCGGACTTGGTGAGTGTGGCGAGGCGCTTGCGCCATTGAGCTGCACTGCTGAATGTCTCCCCGAGCGCTTCCGTAGGGGTGACGTCAACTCCGACTCCCTGGTCGATATCTCCGACGCCATCGGAACCCTGTCGTACCTCTTCCAGGGAACCGCCATGGTTTGCCTCGACGCTATCGACGCCAATGATGACGGCGCCATCGATGTTTCTGACGCGATTTACTCACTCAGTTTCATCTTCGCTGGCGGACCTGCTCCTGCAGCACCAGGACCAGAAACCTGCGGTGTCGATCCTGATGGGGGTACCCCTGACGCCTTGGATTGCAGCGATTACAACACTGCTTCCTGCAACTGATCGAGCTAATCTTTCCTAGTACAAATAAGAAAAGGGCCCGCAGGGTACTCCCCTGCGGGCCCGCTCCTTTTATTGACTCTTCACTTAGATCGTTTCGAAAATATGACCAAACTTAGACTTTTTGGTTTTGAGATAGTTGACGTTGATCGGACCAATCCCAAGTTCAAGGGGAACCCTTTGAGAGACGCTAACCCCGTTATTCTCTAAACCTTCAACTTTGGCCGGATTGTTGGTCAACAAGCGAACACTTTTAACGTTCATCGCTTTGAGAATGTTCGCTGCTGCAGAATATTCTCTGAGGTCTGCCCCAAATCCCAAATGCACGTTGGCCTCTACCGTATCCAGCCCGCGAGTATCCTGCAGATGGTAGGCTTCAATCTTCTTCGGCAGCCCGATTCCCCGACCCTCTTGGGGCAGGTAAATCACAGCCCCTCTTTCCTTGGCTCCGATCATCTTCAATGAATGATCTAACTGCATGCCGCAGTCACAGCGTAAAGAACCGAAGATATCCCCTGTCATACAGGAGCTGTGCACGCGAATCAGGGGATCGTCATCCTCTTGCGAAGTCAGTGAGCCCATTCGCAAAACAGTGACCGCGTCACCATCGTCTGCTTTCCAACAATCCAACTCAAAATTCCCGTAGGGTGTTGGGATAATCGCTGAACTCAGTTTTACAGGCACTTCAGGCTCAGCCTCTACTGCGGGTTCTCGCTCCTGGCGATACTCGACGAGACTCTCGATGGTTCCGAGGAGCAACCCATGCTTCTCAGCAAACTTTTCCAATTCAGGAAGGCGTGCCATGGTGCCGTCATCATTCATCACTTCACAGATAATGGCGGCAGGTTGGAGTCCAGCCATGCGTGCCAAATCCACTGAAGCTTCAGTGTGCCCTGTCCGACGCAGAACTCCCCCGGGCTTCGATCTCAACGGAAAAAGGTGACCCGGGCGATTAAACTGATCTGGGCGCGAATTTGGATCGGCAAGCAAGCGGGCAGTGTGGGCACGATCGGCAGCACTGATTCCGGTAGAAATCCCCTCCGAAGCGTCCACTGAGACGGTAAAAGCACATTCTCCTGGGAGAGTAGGCCGATCACTCATCGGTGGGAGATCGAGACGATCGCAGAACTCGGCAGCCATAGGCGCGCAGATCAAACCACGACCTTCGAGGGCACAAAATTTGATCTTCTCGTCGGTGACCAGCTCGGCGGCCATGACGAGGTCACCCTCATTTTCACGGTCAGGGGCATCGATCAGAATGACCATCCGACCCCTGGCGATCTCCTGAATCAGTTCCTCCACTTTGGCGAAGGGCATTCATTTCTCCATTCTGAAGTTCACCACCGATCTGACCGGATTCGATCAGAAGCTTCAATGGTTTGGACTCCATTGTCCCCATTTTAGGACTGCTGTGGGTGGATGGGCACCGATTTCGACGATTATCGAGGCAGGAATTCCACCCTTTCCAGTCGACCTCCCAATCTCTGCGCAGATTGCTGGATGTCGCCGACGAGCCGCTCAGCCGCCCCCGGCAGCTCCCGGGTCCCCCACACCAGAATCAGGCAGCGTGAGGTTTGTGGGGCCGTTTTCGTCCTTTGGGAATCCTTGACCGCATTGGCGCAGGGACCCAGCCGATCCGAGAGGCAGATCAATCCGCCGAGATCGATCTCCTGGCCCGATTTGTTGAAAACGTAGCTCTGGCCCTCTGGCGCCAAATCGATGGAGAGCTCACCCTCGACCCGGTCCAAATCGACCACACTCAAAGGTAATCCCGCTTGCCTCGAAGATGCATTCCCCAAATCCACCAGGGGGTAGATCGATCCCAACTTGCCCTCGGCGGCAGCTTTCTGCAGCCATTCACTGGAGGGTTTACCACGCCCCGCCGGACGGTAGCCCCCATGTCGAAGAAGGGTTCGAACCGCTTTCTTGCACTCATCCGTCATCGGTTCACAAGGGAATTCTGGCAGCAGCATCTCTTGCAGCCAAGGCGGGCTTTCCTCTCCCTGGGCAGCAGGCAACTCGATCCCTACTGCGCCCGCTTCCAGATAGGGATGTTCCGCAACCTGAATCGAGATCATTCGTCGCCACCTGCCCTTCGCAGCCAAATCGTTCCAAGCAAATTGTTCCAAGCAAATCGTTGCGAGCAAATTGTTACAGGAGTGGCGAGGCTTGCCCACTCCTGCCCCTCCGATATCATCCCATTGGAGTTCAGTACCCACTCGATCTTTGCAGAACACCTGCACAGGAGGCCAAATTGCCACGGGAAAGTTCTTCAGTCCACGGGAAGATCTTTCACCCACCCGGGATCGAGACCGATGTCGCCCAAAAGCTCCTCGACCTACCGGCAAAACGCATCATTGCCGAAGGTCGCCGCGGCAGGTTGGAGCAGATCGAAGCGGATGGGATTCCCTACGCCCGCAAAGTCTACAAGGTGACCAAAAAATCACTCCACGGAACAGCGGTCCGTTTTCTTCCCGCATTTATGCGCTGGGGTCGAGTTCGAAGATCGTGGAAAGCGATGCTACGTGGGGAAGAGTTCGATTTGCCCCTGCCACGGGCCATCGCCCGCAGGGAAAATCGTCAACTGGCTCAGCTAGTTTGTACCTGGATTCCCGGGGAACCCCTCCACCACTGGCACGCCCGACAGCTCATCAAAGATCCCGAACCCTCGTGGCAATTTCGTTTTGCTGATTGGATCGGGGTACAGTTACACCAATTGCTCAACAGGGGCTTCACGACTCGGGATCTCTCGCCGAATAATGTCCTGATCGAAGGGGATCGCCATGGCCCTTGGCAGTTTCATGTCGTCGATCTCGATGAGGCGCGCATCCTTCGCAGGTCTGATGGGGAGAGATACATCGACCAGGTGATCCACTCCCTCTCGCAAATCGGACATCTGCCACCAACGATTCCACCGCGCTTGAAACTCCGCGCCCTGGATAGCTTTCTTGCTGCCGGCGGCAAGCGGTGGGCGATCGACCAAGGCGAATTCTCCGCCAAGTCATCTTCTTTTGTGGATGAAAAACGGGCACAAAAGAAGTTTATCCGCCAGGTGATCGATGGCGTCCTTCGCTTCGATCGACGCAAAGAAGAACATCTCAAGCGTGAAAGTCTCAGTCGTCGCTTCGCCGGTTGGGGTCTCGACGAAGACGGTGTTCCAGTCCCCTTCGATGGAGCCCGAGTCCTCGATCAGGAGGATTGATCGCTCCTGCTCGATACCCCCGAGCGTGGATCAACGCTATCCAGAATCACTTCGATTCCATCCTTACCCCATCTGCCGAAGCGCAACACGTCGGTGGGACAATCGTGGACACATGCACTGCAACGCACACATTGAGGGTCCTCCATGGGGATTCCCTGACGCGCGAAACTCATGACATCGATCCCCTGATGACATTGGGTGGTGCACACATTGCATGAGATACAGCGTGATTTATCGGCGAAGATGCGAAAGCGGGTAAAGCGCGCGTAGATGTTCATCAACGCCGCCAAAGGACAAACAAACCGACACCAAGTGCGCCCCGAAAAGTGCCAGTAAAGGCCAACACCGATCACCCCTGAAAGAAACAGATCGACGAACCATTCGTAGTTGAAAAGCGGAAGCCCTTTTTGAATACCAAGAGCGATCGCCTGGCCCCAGATTCCCACCTCACTTTGGGGGAAGCTCCATGATAGGACTCTGCCGATCAACATGATGAAGCACAGCAACAGAATCGCCTGGCTCACCATATTCAACAGCCGCGGACCATCCCCCCGGGGCATTTTGTGGCGGTGGGCATCACCCAGAGTTTCTGCGAGTGCCCCACAGGAACAGATCCAACCGCAGTAGACCCCCTTGCCCCAGCGATGAATCGCCCACGGCAGCAGTACGAAAGTTTGGACCAAGGAGATCACACACCAAACCACCAGTGGCTGATCGGTGAAAACATTCCAGAAGAAGAGGGGCCAAGCGAGAATCAAACCAAAGGCGCGCCAATACTCACGCCCTTCATCAGTCAGAGGAAAGAGGGAATCCGCCACCGAGAGTCCCCACCCCGCATCAAAGAGCCCCATCGAACCGAGGAGGGGCAAAATCCAATAAGGCAGCAGAAACAATGGAATCGCCTGAATCCAAAAGAGGCACCACGTTTGCCGCCGTATGTAATCGGATGGACGTTTTTTGATCCTCTTCAATCCAAAGATGAGAACGATCAACGTGTAAAGAAGGCTGTACCAAAACCCCGGTGAATCCATCGCTGGAGTCAAGACACCGAAAATACTTGTGGAATCAGGAAAGATTTTTTGCCACCAGAGATCGAGTCCCGCGGGAAAGCCTCCGAGGTTTCGCCACCACTCAGCGATGGGAATCGCGACACCGGTTCTCTTCCAGTGGAACAACACAAAGAAGAGAAGCATGCATGCCGCGAAAGAGGTCCACCACAGTGCCCCTCGATCTCCACGCATCGAAAGTCCACAAGCGCGCAAAAGATCGACCGGTGCCTTACGTCCGATGAGTGTGAAGACCGCCTCCGCCGGCAAACTCTGTGGTCCCTGGCCCTCGCGGACGACTTCGACGGTGTCCGCGGTGATTCGCTGCACCTTTGTTGTCGGAAAGACCTTCAATCTACCAGCGGCCGCGGCCTCTCCCACTCTCTGCCGTTGGGTTGCCGATGCACTCGTCAATTCTGATCGACGATACAACAGGCTGACCCGGGCTCCCCCTTCAGAGAACGCGACGGCCACTTCGCAGGCGGTATCGCCGCCGCCGACGACGACCACATCCCGATCACGAAAAGAACCGGGGTCCTGACAAACCGATGACACGTGATCGAGTTCTTCTCCGGGAACATCGAGACGTCGAAACTCGCCGCTGCGACCCAAGGCGAGGATCACCCGGTATGCAGCGATCACTTTGCCATCGGTGAGGTGTACTTGGAGGACACCCCCATCACGGGTCACCGCTTTGAGAGTGGCCGCAGTAGGTTGTAAGCCACGGTCAGCGGCTTGCTGTTTCAAACCAGAGAGCAACCCCTCCCGATCGAGGCCTTGTGGATCGGGGAGTTCGAGGGTCGCATCGAGATTTCGGTCGGGAGGATCGGTGAAAATCGGCTTTCCGATCGGATAGTTTTCCACCGTCTCCAAGAGCCGTGCCGACTCCAACCATTCAAACTTCATGCCCAAACGCTGCGCTTCGACCGCCGCTGCCAAACCGGAAACGCCCCCACCGACGATGACGAGAGGAACCGCATCCCCGGAATACTGTTCACACTCGGGAAGCAGTCGGCGCACTACCCGCGATCCCGAATCGACCGCGTGTTTGAGGAGTGGAATGCCGGTGAGCTCTCCAACCACAAAAAGACCGGGAACACCGGTCGAAAAATCGGCTTCCACCTGTGGCAGTGGCTCCTCGGTCCCTCCGGGCCATCGCAGATGCAACCACTGGGCATACCGTTTCAGTTGCGATAGCAGCACCGATCACACTCCGTGGATCGATTGAACCTTGCGATCCAGGTGGTCGATGAAGATCGCCGGGTCGAGCCCTTTGCCCACCGCCCGCTCAAGAAGATCGAGGGGCATAAACTGTCTTCCCTGTCGGTGGATGCGTTCCCGCAACCAATCGAAGATTCCCGAGAAACGCCCAGCGGCCACTTCCTGATCGATGTCGATCTCCTGGGAAATCGCCTCGTGGAATTGAGCCGAGTACAACGAACCCAAAAGGTATGTGGGAAAGTACCCGAAGGCTCCAAAGCTCCAATGGATATCCTGGAGGACCCCATCCTTGAAGTTTGGCGGCGTCAGCCCGAGGTATTCCTGCATCTTTTCATTCCATGCCCCAGGGAGATCCTTGACCTCCAGATCACCACTGAAGAGTGCCTGCTCCACTTCAAATCGCAATGCGATGTGCAGCCCATAGGTGACCTCATCCGCATCGACACGAATCAATGACGGCTTCACAGGATTGACGGCGATCGCCATGTCATTGGCAGAGACATCTTCAAGGATACGTGGGAAGTACTGCTTCATCTGTGGCAAGAAATGAACCCAAAACGCTTCCGTCCTGCCGATATCATTTTCCCAGAAGCGAGACTGGGATTCATGAATTCCCAGCGATATCGCATCACAGAGCGGAGTGTGTATCCACTTTTCATCGAAGCCCTGCTCGTACATGGCATGGCCCGCTTCGTGAATCACCCCATAGAGATTACTGGTGAAGTTGTCTTCGTAGACTCGAGTGGTGATGCGCACATCGAAGGGAGCCACCGGTGAAGTGCAGAAGGGATGAGAGGTCAGATCGAGCCCACCACGACTGAAGTCGTAGCCCAATTCTTTAGCCACATCCTTGGAAAACTCCAGTTGTCGATTCTTATCCCAAGGCCCACGGAAAAACTCCGGCTCTGGGAGAGAACGGGCGACGACGCGCTCGATGATCTCTTTGAGCCCCGGAACTACTTGGCGACAAATCGCTGCAAAGGAGGCACTGGTCATCCCGCGTTCATACTTGTTCATCAAAACGTCGTAGTCGCAATCTTCCTGATCGCGCAGGTATCCCGCCTCCGCCTTTTGCAACTCGACCTGCTTCGTCAACATCGGTGCATAGGCCGAGAAGTCATCCTGCTCCCGAGCCTGTTGCCATGCCTGAATCGATTTGGAATTGACCTCTGCCGTTTCAGTCGCATGCTCGACGGGGATCTTGAGGGTGTTTTCATAGTCGTGGCGAACCTCGCGAACCATCGCTTGAAGCACTTCGTCGCCACTCGCGTGCGCCGCCTCCTCCGCGCGCTCGATGGATTCACCGAGAGCGGGATCCTGGGCGCGCTTGTGGCTGATCCCTGCCAACTCCCCCAATGCTTCGGCACGAACCGCCCCACCACTGGAGGGCATGTGCGTTTCCTGATCCCAAGAGAGGATCGTCGAAGCGTGCTGGATGAGCGCGATCTTCCGCAAGTGCTCGCGCAGATCGGTGATCGCTTCATGTTCCGTAGTGGTGATGTTGTCGGTCGTCATGCCATCTCCCTGTCTCTCGTCGTCTCGTTCAAACTCTCGTAGGAATCCAAATCCAATTGTTCGGTGAAATGAATCGAACAAACCGGTTGGAAGGTCTCATCTCCGGCAACTTGCTGACTGGGTCCGTCCAATTGGGCAACCCCGTCGATCGATTTCAAATTAAAGATCGCCTTGCGGTTACAACAGTGGCACGTGGTCTTGATCTCTTCGATCGAATCGGCAAGTTCGAGAAGCCGACGACTACCGGGGAAGAGTTGAGTTCTGAAGTCACTGCGCAAACCGTAGCAGATCACCGGAACTCGCTTCTGGTCGACCACGTCACGCAGCTGATCGATATGTTGCGGTTGGAAAAACTGTACCTCATCGACGAGAGCACAGTGCACCCCGTCGAATTGATTCACTTCGATGCGGTCAGTGGCCGAGATCACCATGTGAGCTTCACGGGTCAATCCTGCCCGTGAAGTGACTTCGGTCTGCCCATAGCGATCATCGAAGCCAGGCTTGATGACGACGACCTTTTTCCCCTGGCGCTCATAGTTGTGGGCGACAGCGAGAAGATTCAGAGTTTTGGCGCTCCCTACGGTGCCATGCCTGAAGTACAGCTTAGCCAAAATGCCTCCATCCGGGTTTAACCTGACACGCAGGTTAAACCCGGATGCCTCGGCATTCCATGCCCCTAGCCTTCTTCGGCTGGATTCCCGGCAGCTCCGCCGGCAGGGGCCTTCTCTTTGGCAGGATCGGCGGGGTCATTAGCAGGAATGACACCGGGGATGGCTCCCTCTGCGCCCCCTTGCACCTTTGGAGCGACAGGCTCTACCGCTTTGAGTTCCGCCAGTCCCTTGATCAGGCCATCGCGAACCCAATTCTGGGTGACGACGATGCGACGATCTCCTTTGAGGCGGGCTGTCACGCCTTCCCCCCCAAAGGGTAAATCCCGATTCGCACCGAACTCGAGAATCACGCGAGTGTCGTCAACGAAAGTCACTTCGATGGAAGCGGAGGGTTCTGTGAGCCCTGCTCCCTCTTCATCTGCGGGATCGAGGGGGCCTTCACAACGGACATTTTTCAGCGCAGAAATCAAACCTTTGACGGTATTGGTATCGGCGCGGATATTTTCCGGTTCGCGGATCCACCACTCCGGATCGGTTCCCGATTTTACCAATTCACCGGACTCGCCGGTGATCGCATCTGCAGGCGCACCGGGAACCCATTCGAGAACGATGCGCTCATCGCCCCGTGTCAGGATGATTTCGCGGGCCTTCGAATCTTCAGGCAACTCGTAAAGGATCTTGCGGAACCAGCTCTCGGCAACGAGACCGTCTCCTCCCAACGCAGTTCTGCGACGGAGGTTCGGTTTGACACTGTAAACTTGATCCTCATCGGAAAGACGTAAGAAGGAGCGACCGGCCCCATCACTTTTACCGATGACGAAGTCCGCCATCGGTTTCATATCGAGATCTTTAAGAACCACTCTGATGCCCTGCTCGGCATCGACCTGAAATGTTCCATGGCTCGCGGTACTTTCGCCACGCTTCTCTGCTCCTTCGATGGCGGAGAAGTCATCGATAAAGCGCAAAATTTCATCGCGATCAGCAGCAGAATCCCACAGTGTCGGCAGGAACCAATCCTTACCTTTACGGCGGATCTGGAAGGCGGATTCACCCTTGCTCAACTCGATGGCGTCGATCAATTCAGGATTGAGTTGGGAAAGGCGCGCCAATGTTTCTGGAGGAGCGACGACTTCGGTGTAATCCTCGCGCTGGTCCACATACAGAAGACCCCCAGAAACGACGATCAGGATCAGCATGATGACGAGACTGTTTTGATTCATCGTCCCTCCTTCTCATCATCTCCTTCAGCGGGGACCTTCAGCATGTACATCGCTTCATGGTGTCGGGAGGCAGATCTTCTACTCGCCGACATCAATCCGTAGATGACTGCCAAGAGCAGGGGAACGCCGACCAAGTTGCCATAGGTGGCGATCGATCTCTCTTCCCGAGTCGTCTCCCGCAGAGAGCTGGAGATTTGCACCTTTCCGCGGATCTTTGCTAGATCTGGATCGAGAGCTAGCGCCTCGATCGACCCCATCAGGAATCCCACATTTTGACGATACATGCTGAGAGAGGTGTACTTGGCCATGTCCGCCGATGCGACGAGCAAGATGCGTGATTCCTTCGACTCCGTCTCTTGCACCAGCGGAGCATCCTCTTCTCCTCCCGTGATCTCAAGAGTCGGATCCCAGGAGGGCACCTTAGAACCAGCGGCAAAGGTCGCCGGAAATTTCCCCTCTGCAACGAGGGCGAGAACTCGGTTCTTCTGCAGGGCCGGATCTTTCGGCGGTGTTACCATCGCTCCCGTGACGGACGGTCCGAAGGGCGTCAGCCATGCATCTCCGTCGGAGGATGCCAGGGTTGTGATCTCGATGCCTGCAGCTTTAGCGACCTCTTGATTAACGATCAAAGGACTGGCGTAGGGGAAGATGATCGCCTGAACACCCCTTGTGAAAGGGGAAGTTCGATCGAGGTTGTTCCCCGCCGAACCAGGGCACACCGGGAAGGGTTGGGGAACACGCATTCTTAAACCCAAAGGCCCTTCAGTGACAGTTTCAATACTTCCGCATTGACTCTGACTGGAGACGATCATGTTCGGTTGAATGTCGATACCCCAGGGGCCGAAACTTTCTGACATACCGGGTGACAATGGAGTCAGCTGGAAGCCTCGATCCATGCTTCCTGATGTGGTCGAGGCGAGAATCAGTACCGGTCTACCAGAGCGGATCGAGTTTTCGATTTCGAAGCGCTGCCGTGGAGTCGTGCCATTCGGTTCGGCGATGATCAACAATTGCGCATCATCGGGCACCAATGATTCCTCAGTCAATTCGACTTTGCGAATCTCGAAGCGTTCACCGAGGGCATCGAGGAGCGGATCAAAGTGACTCATCGGCGCGGGCAATGGTGTGCCGTCGGGGCCTTGGGTGATCACGTCTTCCGGTCTTCCCTGGAAGAAAGCGAGCACTGGCTTGCTCTCGAGGGTCAATTTTGCAATACGGCTGACCAGCTCGTACTCCAGACCTTCCAGCGTCGTATGAACCGGAATGCCTTCACTCTCTCTGTCGAGGTATTTGAGAACGATGGCGCTGTAGAAGGGCACCACTTCGATGCCGTCTTCCTTGACCGATCTTCCCTGCAACTCGGGGATTCCTTGTTGGGCGAGTTCCTGCTTCTTGGTGTCGGCAGGGGATGTGGGGCCACCCATGAAGGCGGCCATCGGATCCGGTTCCTTTTCTTCCCCATCTTCCGACTGCTCTTTGACGTACTGCTCGATGACGCGGGCAGGGTCGATCACTTTGACCTCCACCCGTCCTCCCGCCTCGGCGGCAGCACGTTGGAACTCGTCGAGGTAATCGACGGTGTCACGGCGCAGGTTTTGAAGTCCGGAGGGCAATCTTTCACTGACCCAGTACTCCAACGTCACCGGCTCCTGCAAACGGGAGAGGATCTTCCCCGTCTCAGGGCTGATGGTGTGAATCCCGGCAGCGGTCAAATCGAGACGTTGGTCAAACTTGCGAGCGACGCCGTTGACCAAAACCAGAAGCACGACCAATACCGCGATCGAAGCGATCCACTGAATCAGAAACTGTTTTTTTCTTTCGATCATGTTGACCCCCTACTGCTTCTTCAACTCGACCTGGAAAACACACAAGGTCAGGAAGAGGGCGGTACCGGAAAGGAAATAAACCACGTCGCTCAGGGCCAAAACTCCCCGTTCGATCGCCTGGAAGTGGGATTGAACCCCAAGGGACTCGATGACCCTCGCCAGCGTCGGTTGGGAAGAAGAGATGTACGAGGCAAAATCAGGGCTCAAGGCCAACACCAACATGATGCCGACCGCCACTCCTAACAGCATCGAGACCACCTGGTTACTCGACAGCGCTGAAACCCAACAGCCGAGGGCCAGGAACATCATGCCTGCGAGCACGGTGCCGATGTATCCACCGATGATCGGCCCCCAATCGACGACACTCGAAGCGAGCCAACCGAGAGTGGCGGGGATTCCAAAGCTGGCGACGACACTCCCCAACAGGACGATCACCGCGGCGAGCCATTTGCCGATGACGAGGTCCCGCGATCGAACCGGGAGTGAAAGTAGAACTTCCGTACTCCCGGTGCGAATCTCGTCTGACCACAAACGCATCGTCACTGCCGGTGCAAAGACCATCAGGATGAAGGGGGTCAAACCGAACCACACCCGCATGTCGGCACTCTCGATGATGAAAAAGGGTGAGTACTGAAAAAAGAAGAAGGACATGATCGCCATTTGCAAGGCGATGAAGATCCACGCGATGGGCGTGCGAAAGTAAGCACCGCATTCCCGTCGCATCACGACCATGATCGAGCTCATCGCTGACCTCCCCGGGCTCCGGTGAGCCGCAAATAAGCCTGTTCGAGGGTCTCACGAGATTTTTCCACGCTGACCAGTTTGGCCCCATGGGCTTCGATCGCCGCCGAAAGATCTTCCAGGTCTGGGGTCCCCTGCCCTTTCCAATCGTGTTCTGTCTCGCCGGGAGCTCCGGAAACTCCAGGGCCAAAGTTCAATTCGGCACACTCGGAATCGCCGAGGGCTTTACCACTGACGACGACGCGCCAACCCCCCTGATCCTCCCCCGTCAATTCTTCAGGAGTGCCGTCGGCGATGAGGCGTCCTGAGTTGATGACGATGATTCGAGTACAGATGGCGGCAATCTCTTGCAGGATGTGAGTACTGAAGATGATGGCGCGCTCACGGGCGAGCTCGGTGATCAGATCGCGCACTTCGATGATCTGACGCGGATCGAGACCGTTGGTCGGCTCGTCGAGGATCACCACATCCGGATCGTGAATCAGTGCTTGGGCGAGACCTACGCGCTGACGGAATCCTTTGGAAAGGGTTCCACACTGGCGGCGCAGCATCGGGCTGAGCCCGAGGCGAGCACCCAGGTGGGCGATACGATCTTCCAGATCTGTACCGCTGAGGCCACGGGCTCCACCGACGAAGCGCAGGTAATCGACCACTTCCATCTCATCGTAGAGCGGGATGCTCTCGGGCAAGAATCCAAACCCTTCGCGAGCACTGAGTGGATCCTCAGAGATTTCGATGCCACGGATCCGGGCCTGACCCTGATCGGGAGCGATCAAGCCGGTGATCATGCGCAGGGTGGTACTTTTGCCGGCTCCATTGGGGCCGAGAAAACCGAGGATCTCTCCTCGCTGAACATTGAAGGAAACATCATCCACCGCCAAAGTCGCGCCGAAGGTTCGGCGTAAACCCTTCGCCTCGATCAGGGGCGCAAGGCTCCCCGGAGGAGGGGTCTTTTCAGGGGCGGCGGCGGGAGCTTCCACTGGGAGTTCCGTCGACATGGGAGGACTCTTCCTTTCAGCCTGCATCAAACTGCATGCGGGTCTGTGCGGCCCACAGGATGAAAGAAAAAGTGGTCTAAAATCAAGTACTCTCGAAGTTTAGGAGACCCATCTCTTCAGTTCTGACAGGTTTCGGAGGTCTCGTCCATAGAGCAAGGCCTTCGCCCCGACCCGCTGAGCCTCCGCCGTGTTCGCCGGAGCATCGTCTACGAAGAGAACCTCTTCCACTGAGATCTCAACCCCCAGCTTTTCGCGGATTTCAGAGAGGATTTCGAGGATCGCCTCCCCCTTCTCCTGCAATCCGTAACGGGGTTGAAAGAAGCGGTCGCGGATACCAAAGACTTCTAGAATCTCGTTGCTGGTCTCTTCTTCCGACCGACATGCCAAAGACGCGATCCCACCATTACGGTGAATCGCTTTGAGCAATCGACGGGTTCCCTGACGCAAACGGACACTCGAATTTTCACTGCGGGCAAGGTGAGATTCCTCCAATTGGAAGGGCCCTTCAAAAGGTTCAACCCCCTCCTGATCGGTGCACCACAGCGTTTCATCGAGATCGAAGACATAGAGCTTGAATGGCATGAGATCTCCGCTCCGGACCCACGGATACCGATTTACCAGCGGAGGCCTACGGGCACCCCTAAAAATGGAAACCGGCGTTTTCCATGGGGATCCGAAAACGGCAACAGATCGGACAGGTTTTTTTTCGGGATCAAAAATCGATCTCGAAAGACTCTCCCTGATCGACCGAATCGTCGCATTCCTGGACGGTTGCCTGGGATTGTTCAACCCAACTGCGGGTTCCCGGGCTCAGATAAACTTCAACCTGCTCGAAGATTTGGCCGTGGAGTAACTCTGGAAGGCGATTTTGTGCCCTCAACTCATAAGATTGCTGGATGATGCTATCGCGTAAGTAACGAAAACGCTCTGCAGTTTCTTCATCGATATGAGGTACGAGATCCTCGACACTCCACTCGGAGGGAACTTCGATGCCGATGACGTCACCCAATTCTTCACCGATGATCAAGCGCTGACGCTCCTCATCGACGATGCGAGCAAGAAGGCGATACTCACGGTTTCCATGCTTGGCGACGGCGTCGTAATCGGCTTGCATCCGCGCCTCGTCTAAATCGACCATCACCTGGCCCAGCTCTTCGTGAAGCTGGTGCAGGCGATCCATGATTCCGGTGAGTTCACTGGCCAACTGGCGGATTTCCACTTTTTGGCGCTGATCGTCATTCAACATCGTCTTCGTCCCTTTCAGGGGCTCTTCTGATAGGGATGACATCGGCAGTTGGGGGCGACGACTGGAGGAACTTCCAAAAATTCCCCCAATTCGTCTCTGAATGGTGATTTGAGCGCAATAGAGTCGGTTTCATCCGCAAAGGAAGATTGCCTCCCTGTCGCGAAACGGTTACCGTCCCGAGTCTGGGCGGGTGGCGGAACTGGCAGACGCGCCAGATTTAGGTTCTGGTCCCGCAAGGGGTGGGGGTTCGATTCCCCCCTCGCCCATTCTCTTGACTTCTCTTTACTCCCCTTTTCCGGTGAGGCACTCCTCCAGCGCTGAGCACACCGGATCGATGATGGCCGCATCCGTTTCTTCCCCGGGAGCGATGCGCAGGGTTCCCCCCGCTTTCAAGGTTCCAAAGTGGCGGTGAGCCAGGGGCGCACACTGCAGACCCGATCGACAGCGAACACCCAGCCGTGCATCCAGTTCCGCCGCCAACTGCTCCGGTGCATGACCGGGAACGTGAAGGGGAACCACCGGTGTGCGCGGAGCGGCCCCGGTTTCACCAGGAATCTCGACGCCGGAGATGCCCGCCAGTGCTTCGACCCACTGCTGTCTCTGGGCATTGCCGGCACGGAAGCGCTCGCTGACCGCATGATCTTCAAAAAACTCGAGGGCTTTGCCGAGTCCGGCGATACCGGGAAGATTCGGTGTTCCCGATTCAAAACGACCGGGCCCTGAATCGGGAATCCGCGGCAACTCGCTGTCGATGCCGTTACCGCCGATCCACAACGGTTGCGGTTCATAACCAGGGGCCAAGTAACACGGTCCAATTCCCGGGGGGCCCCCCAAATGTTTGTGGCCCGCCATGGTGTACGCCTTCAAACCGGGACAGCGTGCCACCGAGAAGGGCACCAAGCCGGCGGCTTGTGCGCCATCGACGACGAAGGGGATCTCATGTTGTTGACACCAGGCGCCGACCTCTTCCACCGGTTGCAAGATTCCACTGACATTGCTGGCGTGTTGCAGCACCACACCAAGAACCTTTGAGGCATCGACTTCTGCCAGTCGCGTGGGATCGACTCGGCCATCTTCATCGGAGGGCAAAAATTGAATCCGATCTTCACCCAAATCCCTGACCGCCGGTCGCCAGACGGCGTTGTGTTCCAGAACCCCGATGCAGAGTTGGCTGTCAGCTGCAGCATTTTGAATCAGATCTGCGATCAATGTCGATAAGGCCAAAGTCGAGGAGGGAAACAAACTGATGCGTTGGGGATCGCTCGCGCCGAGAAGGTCGGCGAGTCGACCACGACAATCGCCAACGATATCCCCCGCCGCTTTCGCGCCTGCATGACCCCCGCGTCCAACACTGCCCGCCACTTCAAGCGCACTGAGCATCGCTTCCGCCACTCCCGGGTGACGCGGATAGGCGGTGGCGGCATGATCGAGATAAATCAAGGTGGCTCCTTCTCTTCTGGATCAATTGTGCACCGATCCGTTGGCAGGATCCATGGTAGCGTCGCCAACGCCAAGGGAAATCGGCTCCCTGAACCGTGATCGACATCCTTCCTTCTTGCCCCGGGCCTCTTCAGAAGTCACCATCCGAGGATGGGGAAGGGAGATCCGATGCCTGGATCGATGCGACAGTTACGACCGGAAGATTTGGATCGCGCGGGACGTTATCACCTGATGACCGCTTGTGTGGTACCGAGGCCCATCGCCTGGACTTCAACGATCTCCGCCGCAGGAATCACCAACTTGGCCCCCTTTAGTTTCTTTGGTGGAGTCAGCAGCGATCCGTGGACCGTCATGCTCAGTGTCGGTCGCCGCCGCGATGGCACCCACAAAGATACCGCTCGCAATCTGCTCGATTCCGGTGAAGCGGTGATCCATATCTCGACCCGGGAAAATGAAGTCGCGATGGTCGCCAGCAGTGCCGGCTTGGCCCCGGATCAAAGTGAAATCGATCACCTCGACCTACCGACGGTGGCATCGGTCGATGTGGCTCCACCGCGCATCGAAGGGGCCGCCATCGCCCTCGAATGCCAACGAGTTCACCACCAAGAGGTCGGGCGTACTCCCGTCGATTTATTCCTCCTCGAAGTCGTGCGAGTCCATCTGCGCGAAGATCTTCTCGTCGATGACCTTCCCGATGCGACCCAGTTGGCAGCGGTTGGCCGCCTCGGCGGCACCCGTTACTGCACCACCGATGACACCTATGAGATCGATCGGCCTCGGGAATGACGCCAACCCATCTTGCCCTATCCCGCCTCATGCTCGTGCTGATCCTCCTCTGCGGTTGCCAGGGAGGAAGTACGGTAGAGATTCCATCGGGGGAAGATGTCGAACCGATTCCCGATCCCTGTGATCTCAACCCCGACACAGTCTATCCGCTTCAATATCCACTGAGTCTTTTGGTGGCTCCCGTGGGAGTGATGATCGAACCGTTGGATCCGATCCTTCCCGCCGATGATGTGTGCATCCCAGGGGAATACCTTATCGATCCTGCATTGCCGGCGGGGTTATTCCTGAACTCTTCCAGCGGTAGGATCTCCGGGGCTCCCCTCTTTGCCGATTCTTTCACCAGTCACGTCATCACCGCCCTCTTCCCAAAGAATTCAGCGATCACCACCCTGGAAATTCTGGTTCCACCGGTGCCACCGATGCCACAAGCGCCCCCCGACTTCGAGTACCCACAAAGCCGAGTTCTCCTCGATCCGTATCAACAGGTGTGCCTGATGCCGATCCTGCTACCGGGATCGGGCCCCGTGGAGGTGTGGAGCAGTCCGACTACCGATGCTCCTGCGGGAGCGTTCCAACTGCACCCGGGAGATGGAACCCTGGTTCTCTATGGGGTCGGCGATTACCTCGTCACCGTCGTCGGACAAAACTCCAGTGGTGAAGACAGCTTCACCCTCATCGTCAAAACCGTGTATCCCCCTCATCCTCCCCCTCCCCCTCCTCACCCTCCTCACCCTCCTCACCCTCCTCATGATGACGACGATGATGATGACGACGATGACGATGACGACGATGATCATGATCACCACGATTGAAGATTTTAGTGAGATAGGAACTTTGACAGGGCATGGCGCCCAGGGATTTCAGCGTCTAACATCCTTTCTTTGAAAGCGAGTTCCCATGAGCCTTTTACCCCTCTTGCTTTGCCTGCTCCCCTTTTCATCCGTCGAGGGGAACGCTGTGGCTGCGCAACCTGCAGGGAGTGCACCATTGAAGTCGGTGCTCGTCTTCAGTAAAACCAGTGGCTTTCGCCATGGCAGTATCGAAGCGGGTACTCGCGCTTTCCGAGATCTTGGCAAGAAGTATGACTTCAAGGTCGAAGCCACGGAGGATGCGAGCCAGTTCACCGAGGCGAACCTGCGCCAATATCAGGTGATCGTCTTTTTGAACAGCACCCAGGACCTTCTCGATGGCAATCAACAGAAGGGCTTCGAAGGATATCTGCGCTCTGGAGGGGGTTACGTCGGCATCCATGCCGCCAGTGATGCCGAATACGATTGGCCCTTTTACGAGCATGTCGTCGGCGCCTACTTCGTCGATCATCCACCAACACAAAAAGCAAAAATCAATGTCGTCGATCACTCCCACCCAGCGACCTCGTTTTTACCAAAGGTGTGGGAGCGCACCGATGAGTGGTTCAACTACCATCGTGTCCCGGAGCATGTTCAGGTACTCGCCTGGCTCGATACCGACAGTTACGAAGGCTCCAAGATGCCGGGCAAGCATCCCGCAGTCTGGTGCCATCAAGTAGATCTCGGCCGCGCCTTTTATACTGCCGGCGGTCATACCGATGCTTCATTCAGTGAACCTCTCTTCCTGCAGCACCTCGCCGGAGCGCTGCATTGGGCTGCCGGTCACGACGACTGGAAAGCACCGAAGCCACAGAGCAAACCGCAAAAGAAAACGCCGACCCCCGAAAAAACTGAAAAGAGTGGAGACTCCCGATGAACCGCATCGAAGATCAAACTTTGATATCCCTGAATCCTGCCACCGGTGAAGAGGTCGGCCGCTTGCCGATCACTCCCGTCGAGGAGATCCCCAACATCGTGGCCCGTGCCCGCGAAGCACAGATCGGTTGGAGCCAAGTCTCTCTGCAGGATCGAGCCGATGCCATTCGCCCCTTCGGCGCCGCCCTCGCCGAGGCCGCCGAAGAGGTGGGAACTTTACTCACCCGCGAAATGGGCAAGCCGCTCCCTCAAGGCATCGGTGAAGCTCGCAGCTGTGGGGAATCCATCGATCGTACCCTCGATGGAATGATCGAAGCTTTGACTCCGGAACCGATCGAAGATGCCAACATCGCTTCGACGATGGTCTTTGACCCCCTCGGGGTCTGCGCCGGCATCACGCCGTGGAACTTCCCCTTGTCGATGCCCCACTGGACCGTCATGCCCGCACTGATGGCGGGCAACAGTGTCATCCTCAAACCTTCCGAGAAGACCCCCCTCGTCGCCCAAGCCTACGCCGATCTGCTGATGCCGCTGCTACCGGAGGGTGTGCTGCAGGTGATGCATGGCGATGGCGAACAGGGCAAAGCCCTGGTTCAAGCCGATGTGAACCTCATCGCCTTCACCGGGTCCCGCGCCACGGGTGCGCATATTCTCGAGAGTGCTGGCAGCAATCTGAAGCGGGTGATCCTCGAACTCGGCGGCAAAGATCCGCTGATCGTTCTCGACGATGCGGATATCGAGGCCGCTGCCCAATTCGCTGCCGCCAATTCTTTCCGCAATGCGGGCCAGGTGTGTGTCAGCACTGAACGCATCTACGTGCAGCCGCAAGTCGCCGATGCTTTCCGCGATCGCCTCGTCGAGTTGGCGAAGGAGGTCAAGGTCGGGGATGGTTGCGACGACGGCATCGAAGTCGGGCCGATGATCGACGGCGGTCAGAAGGCCCACGTCGAGAAGCAGCTCGCCAGTGCCATCAGCGATGGTGCTCAGGTGGCGTTCCAGAGTGATGATCTCGGTGGTAACTACCATCCGCTCACCGTCCTCGATGGCTGCCGGGAAGAGATGGAGATCATCCGCGAAGAAACCTTCGGTCCCATCGCCTGTCTGATGCAGGTCGCGGATGATGCGGAAGCGGTCGTGCGTGCCAACAACACCCCCTACGGACTCGGTGCTTCCATCTTTGGCAGCTCGGAGAGGGCGCACCAGATCGCCCGTCAGATGACCGCCGGCATGGTCGGTATCAACAAGGGCTGCGGTGGCGCCAGTGGGACTCCATGGGTTGGCGCACGTCAATCAGGTTACGGCTTCCACTCTGGCCGTGACGGCCACCGCCAGTTCGCGCAACTGCGGGTGATCAGCGAAATGCAGCCGGAAGCCTAGGTCACCGAACCAGACTTTTCAAAAGCGGGTCGAAACTTTCGTTTCTACCCCCTTTT
>NHDG01000035.1 GCA_002167285.1 Planctomycetia bacterium TMED53 | reverse complement strand
CTCAAACCGCGAGACTGTTCTTTGAAAATTTGGGCCCGTGACGCAAAGAAGGTCTGCGTTACCCTCCCCGGGGTAGCGCGAACATGACCTGAACTTTGTATAGTTCGGTGAATTAATTTGACTAGATAGCGACCCGGCATCACGCCTGGTGCTACTCGTGGTCTGTGGGCATTTTTTGTCCTTTGGCCATGGGTTCGCCCTGGTGGGTTGTCGGTTAATGCCAAAATTAAACTGAAGGGTTTGATACTGGCTCAGAACGAACGCTGACGGAGTGGATTAGGCATGCAAGTCGAACGCTTGAGATCTTCGGATCAAGAGAGTGGCGAACGGGTGAGTAAGGCGTGAATAACCTACCCTGATGAGGGGGACAACCATTCGAAAGGATGGCTAATACCCCATACGCTCCTTCGGGAGGAAAGCTGGCTCTGCTGGCGCTGCAGGAGGGGTTCACGTGCTATTAGCTTGTTGGTGGGGTAATGGCCTACCAAGGCAATGATGGCTAGCCGGCCTGAGAGGGTGTCCGGCCACACTGGGACTGAGACACTGCCCAGACTCCTACGGGAGGCTGCAGTCGAGAATCTTCCACTAATGCGCGAAAGCGTGATGGAGCAACTCCGTGTGTGGGATGAAGGCCTTAGGGTTGTAAACCACTGTTGGAAGGGCGTAATCCCTGGGTGTTAATACCATTCCAGGTTGAACTCCCTTCGGAGG
Source organism: Planctomycetia bacterium TMED53 (assembly GCA_002167285.1). Taxonomy (GTDB): domain Bacteria; phylum Planctomycetota; class UBA8108; order UBA1146; family UBA1146; genus UBA12191. Next base: position 9,353 of record NHDG01000035.1, on the reverse strand, counting down.
AAGCAGCGGCTAAATTCGTGCCAGCAGCCGCGGTAATACGAATGCTGCAAGCGTTGTTCGGAATCACTGGGCATAAAGAGCACGTAGGCGGCTTATTAAGTCAGCTGTGAAATCCCTCGGCTTAACCGAGGAACTGCAGCTGATACTGATAAGCTTGAGTACGGGAGGGGAGAGCGGAATTCCTGGTGGAGCGGTGATATGCGTAGAGATCAGGAGGAACGCCGGTGGCGAAAGCGGCTCTCTGGACCGTTACTGACGCTGAGGTGCGAAAGCTAGGGGAGCGAACAGGATTAGATACCCTGGTAGTCCTAGCCGTAAACGATGGGTACTAAGTGGGGGGACTCCCAAGGTCTCCCTGCCGGAGCTAATGTGTTAAGTACCCCGCCTGGGGAGTATGGTCGCAAGGCTAAAACTCAAAGTAATTGACGGGGGCTCACACAAGCGGTGGAGCATGTTGTTTAATTCGATGCAACGCGAAGAACCTTACCTGGGCTTAACTATCATGTGGTACCAAACCGAAAGGGGCGGGACCGTCTTTTGGCGGAGCATGAATAGGTATTGCATGGCTGTCGTCAGCTCGTGTCGTGAGATGTTGGGTTAAGTCCCGTAACGAGCGCAACCCTTATCCTTAGTTGCCAGCACATAATGGTGGGGACTCTAGGGAGACTGCCGGTGTCAAACCGGAGGAAGGCGGGGACGACGTCAAGTCATCATGGTCCTTACGCCCAGGGCCACAAACGTGCTACAATGGTCGGTACAATGAGCAGCAAAGCCGTGAGGTGGAGCAAATCTCAAAAAGCCGGCCCCAGTTCGGATTGAAGGCTGCAATTCGCCTTCATGAAGTCGGAATCGCTAGTAATCGCAGATCAGCCATGCTGCGGTGAATGTGTTCCTGAGCCTTGTACACACCGCCCGTCAAGCCACCCAAATGGACCGCACCCGAAGTCGCTACCCTAACCGTAAGGAGGGGGGTGCCGAAGGTGAGGTTCGTGAGGGGGACTAAGTCGTAACAAGGTAGCCGTAGGGGAACCTGCGGCTGGATCACCTCCTTTCTAAGGGATAACTTGGACCGTTGTGATGGGTGACCATCCTGCGGAACTTCTTGGGGACTTTCTTATACGTTGCGGGCCCTTTTTTGAGATCCGGTGACCGTTCGGTTTGCCCGGAGTCTTTCTTTTGGATTCCAGGGGCTTATAGCTCAGCTGGTTAGAGCGCATCCCTGATAAGGATGAGGTCGGTGGTTCGAGTCCACCTAAGCCCATTCGCTCGATTTCTAAAGATGAGACTTGGCAGTTGGGGCCTAGAGGCCTCTTCAAGACCGAATCGTGACCTGTTTTGCGGGGATGTAGCTCAGCTGGGAGAGCACCTGCTTTGCAAGCAGGGGGTCAGGGGTTCGAGCCCCCTCATCTCCATTTCTCGTTCTTTGAAAATTCGGTGGTTGGTCATAATGTTAACAAAGTAAAGGTGAGCAATTTCAATTGCTCTGCAATTTAGTCATTTTTCGAGAGCGCATGAAACTCTAGACGACTGCTTTGCTTGTAATCCAATAGTCATGGGCCTGAATTTTTAGATCTGTGATTTGCGGCGTGCATGCGAGAAATAGTGGTCAAGCTAAGAAGAGTACATGGTGGATGCTCTGGTGCCAAGAAGCGATGAAGGACGTGGCAAGGCTGCGATAAGCCTCGGTGAGCCGCCCAGTAGGCTCTGACCCGGGGATTTCCGAATGGGGAAACCCTTCCCGTTGGAGACGGGAAATCCGATACTGAATACATAGGTGTCGGAAGCGAACGAGGGGAACTGAAACATCTAAGTACCCTCAGGAAAAGAAAGAAACCTCGACTTCCTGAGTAGCGGCGAGCGAAACGGAAATAGCCCAAACCCGGGTGATGTCAAGCCTGCAGGCGTTGTCATTCGGGTGTTGTGGGAGTACCTGGTCCGGACTGCAGTCCGGGCAGGAGGTTACAAAAACTTGTGTTAGTCGAAGGGTCTGGGAAGTCCCACCTAAGATGGTGATAGTCCAGTAGACGAAAATACAAGTTCCTCCGGGTATTTCCCGAGTAGCGCCAGTCCCGTGGAACCTGGCGTGAATCTGGGGGGACCACCCCCCAAGGCTAAGTATTCCTTGGCAACCGGTAGCGAATAGTAGCGTGAGTGAATAGTGAAAAGTACCCCTGCTAGGGGAGTGAAATAGTACCTGAAACCATGTATTTACAAGCTGTGGGAGCCCTATGTTTACACGGGCGACCGCGTACCTTTTGCATAATGGGCCGGCGAGTTACAGTTTGATGCGAGGTTAAGTCTCTCAGGGACGGATCCGAAGCGAAAGCGAGTCTGAACAGGGCGTTCAGTATCAGGCTGTAGACCCGAAAGTGAGTGATCTATCCATGGCCAGGTTGAAGCGGATGTAAAAGTTCGTGGAGGACCGAACCCACTTGTGTTGAAAAACGAGGGGATGAGCTGTGGATAGGAGTAAAAGGCTAATCAAACTCACAGATATCTGGTTCTCTCCGAAATAGCTTTAGGGCTAGCCTCGGGTGATAGCCGTTGGGGGTAGAGACACTGACCGGGGTCGTGGGGGCTTCCCGCCTACCCGCCCTAGCCAAACTCCGAATACCAACGGTCGTATCCCGGGAGTCAGACCTTGGGGGATAAGCTCCATGGTCGAGAGGGAAACAACCCAGACCGCCAGCTAAGGTCCCAAATACAGACTCAGTGATGAAGGAAGTGTTAGTGCTAAGACAGCCAGGATGTTGGCTTAGAAGCAGCCATCATTTAAAAAGTGCGTAATAGCTTACTGGTCGAGCACTTTCGCGCCGAAAATTTCTGGGGCTAAGTCTGTAACCGAAGCTGCGGGATGTTTTTAACATCAGTAGGAGAGCGTTCCATACAGGATGAAGGGATACCGTGAGGAGTCCTGGACAGTATGGAAGTGAGAATGCCGGCATGAGTAGCGATAAAATGAGTGAGAATCTCATTCGCCGAAAACCTAAGGTTTCCTGGGCAAGGCAAATCCGCCCAGGGTTAGGCGGCCCCTAAGGCGAGGCCGAAAGGCGTAGTCGATGGACAGCAGGTTAATATTCCTGCCCCAGTCACGTGGACGGACAGGGGGGACGGAGGCCGGATGGTGATCGCCCGGGTGAAAGTGGGCGTTTCTGGTCCGAGACAAGTCGTAGGCAAATCCGCGACAATAACGTCAAGGTCCCGGATGGAGTTCTTTTTGAACGAACTCATCGGAAGGACTTCCAAGAAAATCCTCGGTTCGGTTGAAGCGTGAGTGACCGTACTAAAACTGACACAGGTAGGTAAGGTGAGAATCCTAAGGCGCTCGAGAGAACCCTCGTTAAGGAACTCGGCAAAATGACTCCGTAACTTCGGGAGAAGGAGTGCCCCCTCGGGTTATGCTTGGGGGGGCCGCAGTAACAAGGCGGTAGCGACTGTTTACTAAAAACACAGGTCTCTGCTAAGACGGTTAAGTCGACGTATAGAGACTGACGCGTGCTCGGTGCCGGAAGGTTAAAGGGACGGGTTATGCTTCGGCAGAAGCTCAGAACTGAAGCCCCGGTAAACGGCGGCCCTAACTATGAGGGTCCTAAGGTAGCGAAGTTCCTTGTCGGGTAAGTTCCGACCCGCACGAATCGCGTAACGACTTCCGCGCTGTCTCAACGAGGGACTCGGCGAAATTGCAGCAGTGGTGAAGATGCCACTTACCCGCGACTAGACGGAAAGACCCCGTGAACCTTTACTACAGCCTAGTATTGGGTTTCGGTTCAGCATGTGTAGGATAGGTGGGAGACGTTGATGCAGCGACGCTAGTTGTTGTGGAGTCATCCTTGAAATACCACCCTTGTTGTTCTGGAATTCTAACCTTGGCCCATGAATCTGGGTGAGGAACAGTGCTAGGTGGGTAGTTTGACTGGGGCGGTCTCCTCCTAAAAGGTAACGGAGGAGTCCAAAGGCATCCTCAGTGCGGTCGGTAATCGCACGTAGAGTGTAAAGGTATAAGGATGCTTGACTGTGAGACTTACAAGTCGAACAGGTGTGAAAGCAGGGCTTAGTGATCCGGCGGTCCCGTGTGGAAGGGCCGTCGCTCAACGGATAAAAGGTACTCCGGGGATAACAGGCTGATCTCCCCCAAGAGTTCGTATCGACGGGGAGGTTTGGCACCTCGATGTCGGCTCATCGCATCCTGGGGCTGGAGAAGGTCCCAAGGGTTTGGCTGTTCGCCAATTAAAGCGGTACGCGAGCTGGGTTTAGACCGTCGTGAGACAGGTCGGTCCCTATCTGTCGTGGGTGTACGAGATTTGAGGAGATCTTCCCCTAGTACGAGAGGATTGGGGAGGACGGACCTCTGGTGTTCCTGTTGTCGTGTCAACGGCATCGCAGGGTAGCTACGTCCGGGAAGGATAAGCGCTGAAGGCATATAAGCGCGAAGCCCCCTTCAAAACTAGATCTCGCATGAGACTCCTGGAAGACCACCAGGTTGATAGGCCGGGTGTGTAAGCATGGCAACATGTTCAGCTGACCGGTACTAATACGTCGATCGGCTTGACCGCTATTTCTCATTTGCACGAACTGGGCAAGAAGTTGTCCGGGGTAAGCATGTGCCTCAAAAATGATGATTTGCAGAGTCGAGATTGATCATTCACAGGTAATCCCTGGCTTTGTGACATAGACCAGCCACCACTTTGAAATACTGCAGTGTGTACGAGTGACTCATTCACACTGTTAGAGTTTCCGGGTGATCATAGTGGAGGGGCCACACCCGTTCCCATTCCGAACACGGAAGTTAAGTCCTCTACGCCGATGGTAGTGGTTAATCCTGCGAGAGTAGGTCGTTGCCCGGTTTTTTGAAATACTCAGGCTGGATTCGTCTTTGACGATTCCAGCCTGTTTTTTTTTGTTTAGATTTGAATCCTAGAGGTCTTTATTGAATTCTTCAGCCCATTTGGGCTTTTTGTGTGTGTTTGATCTTATGTCATTGCATGAATGTTTGTTGCTGACGCTGAGATTCCAAGTGGAGGACCGGTAGATTACTTCTTTTTTCTATCGAGGAATTTCTGCATCCGCTGGTGCTTCTCTGCCGATTCAAAGCAGATCGCTTGACTGATCGACTCTAGAAGATCTCTGCCGTACATGCCTGTTTCTTGGGATCCATTCATGACCTTTTTGGCCAACTGCACCGCTCCTGGAGCGTTTTTGGCGATCTTCTTTGCCCAGTCTACTGCAATGGTTTCGATTTCGGAGTCAGGGGCTACAACGTTGACGAGGCCGATAGACACTGCTTCTTCTGCGTCGATGATCTTTCCGGTAAAGATCAATTCTTTTGCTTTTGCTGTCCCGACGACTCTTTCAAGTCTGTGACACCCTCCAGCTGCCGGAATGATACCCAAGCCTACTTCTGGTTGGCCAATTTGCGTGGTTTCCGAGGCAATTCTCAAGTCGCATGCAAGGGCGAGTTCACAGCCTCCACCGAGAGTCCAACCTCGAATCATCGCTATCGTAGGGCAATGGAGTTCAGCGAGGCGCCTGAACAGCGTCTGGTTGACCCCTTGGAGGGCCTCCCATGTGCCTCGGGCCTTGAGTGCGGCGACGTCAGCACCGGCCACGAAGCTGTCCCCTGACCCGCGAACGATCAAGCAACGTAAATGACTCATTTTCTCTATTTGATGTAGAGAATTATGAAGCGCTTCGATCATTTCGCCATCGAGAGCGTTCTTTTTTTCGGGGCGATTGAGGATGAGGTGTGATACGTGTTCGAGGTCTGGATCTTCTTCCAGAATAACTCTTTCTTCTGTCATCAAAGGCCTTTCAGAATCTGATCACAATTTTTCCGATGGATTGTCGAGATTCCATTCTTTCATGGGCTGCGACAAGATCCTTGAAAGGATAGACGCCATCGATCAAGGGCACCAGTTTTCGTTGAGCGAAGGGTTCCAGTAGATCTTTGAGGAGTTTTCTGGAGCCCATCGTCGATCCTATGATCTGCTGGTTCTTGAAGAACAATCTTTTCAATTCGATGCTCACCGTTGATCCCGTCGTTGCTCCGCATGTGGTCAAGCGGCCACCTTTGGCGAGGGCGAGAAGGCTTTGCTCCCAAGTGGCTTCTCCGACATTCTCAAAGATCACGTCCGCACCATTGCCATTTGTGATCTGCTTCACTGTTTTCCACCACTGCTCTTGGCTAGGGTCGATGGTGTGGTCCGCTCCAAGATCTATGGCTTTATCGCGTTTTTCTTCGGTGCTACCCGTCGCGATCACATGGCTGCCTCTCATTTTTCCCATTTGGACCGCCATCGATCCAACTCCACTGGTTCCGGCGATCACCAAGAGTGTTTCTCCTGTTTTTAGATTCGCCTTTTCCAGCATCGACGCGCTGGTTACTGATGAGAGGGGGAATGCAGCGGCTTCTTCCCATGAAACCGAGCTTGGTTTTGGTAGGCATTGTTGTTGGCGAACGATGACGAATTCTGAGCATGTTCCGTCACAGGTTTCTCCGAGAATGCCGTATTTGGCACACAAGGGATCATCATTGTTCATGCAATGTTGGCACTGACCGCAAGAAAACCCCGGGGAGAAAAGAGTCTCCATATTAAGAAGCTCTTTTGGAACCCCTTCTCCAACGGCGTCGATGATCCCTGCTCCGTCACAGCCTGGAACGATTGGGAGAGGGAATCGGTGACCTTGCACTCCCCTGCGAACCCATAAATCCAGATGATTCAGAGCCATAGTCTTCAGTTTTACTCGAACTTCTCCCGGGCCCGGTTCAGGAATATCGGAATCCTGAAATGAGAGGGCTTCTTGACCACCGTGCTTCTCGATGATGACACGCTTCATGGATGACGCCTCACGTGGATGCTCATGCTGTGCCCCCTCTTGATTTGGGAAATCTAATTGATATCAATGCGTTTAAATCAGAAGGCCAGATCTTCTGGCCCTATGAGGCCAAGCCGATCTGCCCATCGAGGTTCACGCTTTTCGAGGAATGCTTCAACTCCTTCACGGGAATCGGGATGGCTGACAATCCCTTCCAAGTAATCCTTCTCAAGATCTTTTAGGAGTCGAGCCCATTGATCGTGCGCTCGGCGATGGAATTGTCTTGCTGTAAATGCCAGCATCGCCGGACTCAATTTGAGGTAGGCCTTAATTTCTTGATCGATAGTCTTTTCTAAATCTCCTGATGGGGCGATTTGATCGATCACTCCTTGATGAGGGAATTCGCTCGCTTTGTATATATCGCCAGAGCTCACCATTCTGACCGCTGATCCTGAGGAGCTTCTTGACAACATTTGGACCCAGCCAGCGGGAGGAAAGCAGCCGAGTTTAATTTCTGGTAGGCCAAGTTTGGCTTCCTCATCGACGAGGATCCTATCGCACGCTAATGCTAGTTCGAGGCCACCACCCAAGCAGTGTCCTTCTACGGCTGCGATGGTGATGGCGTCGAGTGAGAGCATCGCACTGAGACACGCGTGAAAGCGGGGTAGGAGCTCCGGCATCAATTCTGGAGTGTGTTGGGCGATGTCGGTGCCACTGCAAAACTCCGCACCTTCGCCTTGGACAATCACGATTCTGGCAACGTCATCATCCCTGATGCTGTAAATCGATTCGATCAGTTCATCGCACTGATCGATATCGATGATGTTCAAGGGTGCGGAATCCAAAATGATACGGGCGATGGAAAGCCCAGCTCGTTCTTCATTTCGTACGTGAACAGGCATATTTAACTCCCTCAGTGTTCCCTGAACCTCAGTGTCCCCTGAATTCGGGTTTTCTGCCTTCTCTGTTCGCTGACATTCCTTCTTTGGCATCTTCGCTTTGGAAGAGCCTCTGTTGTAATTCTCGCTCAAGCGATAAGCCGTCATTCAGACCCAGATCTGCGCCGCCCTGAATGCTTCTCTTGATCAAGCCTACGGCAAGACCCGCTCCTTTGGGAGGAGCCAAGGATTTGGCGTAATCCCGTACTGCTTCATGAAATCCGTCTTTTGGGAGAAGCTTTTGCACCAATCCTGCGGATTTTGCTTCGTCGATGGAGATCATCTTTCCCTCAACGCACCACTCAAGAGCGGCTGCTTTACCGAGAAGGCGGGCCAGTCTTTGCGTGCCCCCGGTACCAGGAAGGACTCCTAAATGAACCTCAGGAACTCCCATTTTTCCACTTCCTTCGCAAGCGATTCGAAGATCGCATGCGAGGGCCATCTCTAAGCCACCGCCGACACAATGTCCTTCAATTTCGGCGATGACTAATTTTGGAGTTTGTTCCAGTCTATTCAATGTTTCATTGGCATGAAGGCAGAAGGAATACTTCCAATCCGGAGTCACCGATTTCAGCATTCCAATATCTGCTCCAGCACAGAAGAATTTACTCCCGTTGCTGCGCAGAATGATGATGTGAGTGTCTGGATCGAAGCGTGCCTCCAGGATCGCCTCGTCTAATTGGCGCATCAGTGGGTAGGAATAACAATTGGCGGGGGGCACATCGATGGTGAGTATCCTTAGGGGGCCGTCTTTTTCGACGAGAAGACGGGGTCCTGTATCTTCTCTGGATTCCGAATCGGAGTTCATCTCTTCTCCTATGATGCTCATGAGCTTTTGAAGCTATTTATGGAGTTAGCTACTTTGGAGAGGTTCGCACTCGTCGCCTGACTTCGCAAGGTCCTCTTACTTCTAACTCGTTTGGTCCGATTTGCTTCTTGATTGCATTTTTTCTAGCCTCCCGCCGGTTAGCATAGCTAGCGGAATAAAACCCTCTTGAAAGGGGAAGCGTAATGTCTGCGGCGATTTCTGTCATTGGCGCGGGAACTATGGGAGCAGGTATCGCTCAAGTGGCGGCTATCCATGGTTACCAGACAACACTCTGCGATGTTTCCAGTGATCAGTTGGAGAGTGCCCTCGGCGCGATAGAAGCGAGCGTCGAGAAGGGGATCGCTAAGGGTAAAACTCCCGAATCCGCTCGTGAGCTTGTGAAGAATGGCCTAAGGACCGAATCAGATCTAGAAAAAGCGTGTGCGGGATCAGAGATCGTCATCGAGGCTGTTCCCGAGAAGGTTGAGCTCAAGCGCTCCATTTTTGGCCAAGTTGAATCGGTCGTCTCGAGTGACGCCATTCTAGCAACGAATACTTCCTCGATTCCAATTCGGGATTTAGCAGGGTCTCTGAAGAACCCAGCGCGGTTCGTTGGGATGCATTTTTTCAATCCTGTGCCAGTGATGTCTCTGATTGAAATCATACGTGGAGAGCAAACTTCTGATGCGACCATCGATCGTTCCGTTGAGTTTGCCGCCAAGCTTGCAAAAGAGCCGATTGTGGTCAAAGACTCTCCCGGTTTTGCGACCAGTCGCCTCGGATTGGTCATCGGT
>NHDG01000034.1 GCA_002167285.1 Planctomycetia bacterium TMED53 | reverse complement strand
TGCAAGCGCACATCATTCTAGTACAGATGTCTTGAAAACACCCTCTGGTACACACACATATATATAGGTTTGTTGGTTTTAAAGAAATACTATAACAACTAATAAAATGATGTATAATGGAATTTATCAAGAATATAAAAATAAGCGTAGAACTCTTCTCTAATCAACCATTAACACACTTTTCCGATGTCGCTGCGAAGCGTAATGTTTACTGTGCTCTGAAAAGAAATATTTTAATCATAAAAGACATTTTCTCAATAACTGTATTCAAAAAAGTAGAAAACCGTTATCATTTTAATATTTCGGGTATAAAGACAATCACCGAGCTAGATTCGGTAATAGAATGGTTAACGAAGACCTACTGTAATAAAACTGATTTTCGTTTAACCTCATATAGAATTGATAACATCACTGCTGCGTTTGACGTGAAAAGATTGATTAACTTAAACTTGTTGGCCACCAACATTCGCCATTCCTCATACAATCCAGAGAGATTTCATGCTTTGTATATAAAAAATACCAAAGGAACTATTGTTGTGTTTCAAAGTGGAAAACTAAATATTGTCGGAAGCAAATCCGTAGAAAACGTGTTGTTATTATGGAAATTTATAAAAGAGAAAATATCTGTTGCGATAATGAAAAAAACATTTTAGAAACAACTGATGGTAGTTTCGTGTGTGTAAATTGTGCGAAGGTGCAAGATATGGTGTGTTTTGGAAACTTAGTGAATTCTTATAATGATGTGAAGATAGACCCGATTTTGTCGGAGTTTTGTCATCGGTTGCAAATCGATACTTGTACACAATCTCGTGCAAATGAAATATATTTTACTGCAATAACCAGTTTTCCTTCTTTACGAAAACTTATACTAAAATCAACAGCAATTTATATTGCTTCAAAGAAGAATTCCGAACCACGGACTATGAAAGAAATTAGTTCTGCCACCGGTGTTGATATCAAACAAATAGGAGAGTACGAAAGAATTATTTGTAAGGATTATTATCCAACAAATTCTAACGACTATGTAAACAGATTTGGAGTAAAATTAAAGTTAACTTATAAAGAAATTCGAATTATTGAACAAGAAATTTTGAAGTCTCTTAAATGTACACAAATCCAAAACCCTGTACTACATTGTGCAATATATTTATACAAGTTTATGCACGAGTCACCCAACTGTTTGATTCGAATACAGGAGACAACAGGAATTCCTACCTCAACACTCAAAAATGCCTACAAAAAAGAATTCAGAGTTAAGTCAAATCTCACCAACCAATTTTAATTCTTACTATAATAAAATCAACATGATTCAGAGTAACAAATACGAGCAGGAATAAACAGGATTAATAACAGAATGAAACCCCAATAGTGCTAACCAAATTCCTATAAAAGGATTAGCATCTAAACTTACAAAATTCATTTGTATCAGTTAACTAAATCTTCAAACAGCATTATTATACTGATTTAAATACAATAATCAAAATCTACGGTGCTTCAAGTTCTCAATATGGAATATCCAAATCCAAATCTTATAAACTATGGTACATCGGTTTATCCCCATTTCAGATTATTTAGTCAAAGATTGAACTCATTTTTTATTCATAATTGGCCTGTTGGATTAACTCAAACCGCTCAAACGTTGGCAAAAGCAGGTTTCTTTTATGCCGGTAAAAGTGATATGGTGCGTTGCTACCAATGCGGTGGAGGCATATTTAAATGGATTCCGGGGGAAGACCCGTGGATTGAGCACGCGAAATTCTACCCTACTTGTGAATATCTACTTTTAATGAGGTCAAAGAAATTCGTTGAAAAGGTTCAAAATAATAACAAGATAAGAGGAAAACAGATCCAGGAAGACAATTTTAAAGGAGACACCTCAAGTAATCCAAGCAAAGTTTTTTCTTTGGAAGTTAATCGTGCAACTACCCCCACTTAGAAAATACCGGCATACGCTGTATGAAAAATTTGAAGGAACGATCAAAAAACTTGTGGCAAGCAACTTCCAACAAAACTAAAGATAAATATTTGTGTAAGATATGTATGGCTGAAAATTGTAGTATTGTATTCTTGCCATGCGGACATTGTTTCACTTGCAAACTTTGCGCTGCTTCTCTCGAAGATTGTTCTATATGTAGATGTAAAATAAATCAATTTGTAAAGGTTTATTTCTCATGACAAAATTTAAAAAAGACGCACAAAATAAACACACTTCAATCAATAAAATCAATTTTCTTGTTCTAACTTGATTCACTGTAATATTCATAATCAAGATTAATCTTGTAATTGGTTCGAACAAATCTCCTATAAATATCCCGGTCATTACTAGTTTATGTATTCAGTGTTATTAGATAGTTCAAATCATCAAGTTTGAGGCAAAATATTGCACCAACATAGGATACTTTGTCTTGCGAAAAAAAACATCATAATGAGTAACTTGTTCTGTTGCGGAAGGAATTTTAGCAATAAATTTACTTTAAGAAGACATATAAAGGTTACCCATACTCAGGGTTCACCGGTATTTAAATGTTTTCTTGAAGGTTGCTTTAGACGATTTAAAAGTATCAACTCCTTTGCACATCATCAACAAACTCACATATATAATAGTCAGATGTTTTATGTTAAAGCTCAAGCTTTCAACAATACCACTCTTGTGTTGAGAAATGATTTAACCGGGCAAGGTTTACGAGATTTTGATTTCTTACTCTCTGACGATCTTATAGAAGAGGTGAGAAAAATATTATGTTCTGAAGTAGTCAAAAAAGACGTACTAACTTTTTGTATTGCGCTTAGTGTAGAATTTGTCAAATTTGAAACTGACGGAGAGATTATGGCCACAGCTTCTCCGTGTTTCCTATCCAGTTTGAACTATTTGAATAATGTTTCCAATTTTAACGTTAGTGAAATAATCCATTCTTCTGTGACTCAAATACAAAAAAGGTATGACGATTTTGTTGACAAGGGAAGTGGGTGGACCTTACGAGGGTTAAAATTTTATGATCTTCATATTACTCAAACCAATGACTTACGTGGTGGATGTGATAAACTTGTTACAGGTGACTTGAAAAAGATAGTATCTAGAAAAGCTGGACTTTTATCTATCCACAATAAAGATAGAAGATGTTTGTTGTATTGCATCGCTGCTGCTTTTACATGCAAGAAACATATGTCTTGGTCAGAAAAATCAGATTATAAACAATATTCAGAATTCGTTAATCTAATAAGTATATCCGATTCTGATTACTCAGTCACGTTTCCTGTCGGTTTGAGCGAAATCACAGAACTGGAGCGTATTAATAGGAGAGGAGCTAATAGTCTACCTTTTCGTATAAATGTGTTTCGAGAAGATTTGTTGACAAAGAAGCTGTCTTTGATCAGGTCCAGTCCATACGACGACGGAAAAATTATTAATGTTCTTTTAACCGAATTTATGGCGAACGATGAAGATTATGGCCATTATGTATTAATTGAAAATATGTCATTCTTAAGAAAACGGTATACCAATCATATTACTGGTAAATTGACCTATGCGAATTCCTTGTTCTGCAAATTGTGTTTTGAACATTTTAGAAGTGAAAATACTTTAGAAACTCATGAAAAAATTTGTGGGAAAAAATCACACAAAAAAGTTTTTCCGAGTAGTGAAAAATCGATTCATTATACTAATCATGAATATAATTTCAAAAGAATTTTTACTGGATATGCAGACTTTGAAAGCGTTTTAGAGGAAACCAATACCAACACGAAATGTCCAAAATGTATCTCTTGTAAAAAGATCTCGGAGGAAAACGACAGTTGCACGCATAGCTATATGCTGTCTCTAAAAAGACATCGAGCCATTAGTGTTTGCTTCGTTGTGGTTGATAGATATGGCAAGTTAGTACACGAGTTTTCTTATACAGGAGAAGACGTAGTCGTACAATTTATTAAAAATGTAGTAAGATGTGAAGAGGTATTGATTAACACAACTAAGTTTAACAAGTATATGATATTCTGTGAAGAAGATAAGGATTGTTTTGATAGTTCTACTGTTTGTCATATTTGCAAGAACAAAAGAAAAGATAAAGTTACCGTCGAATATCCATTTTCAAAGGAAGATCCTAAAGTAAGAGACCATGACCATTTGACCGGAAAATTTTTAGGTGCTGCGCACAAAACATGCAACCTTAATAAAAGAAGAGAAAAACCATTCCTCTCTGTATTTATGCATAATTTTTCTGGATATGATTCACACCTTATTCTACCATATTTAACCAAGAAACTGTTACCTGAAGTTGAACAAATCAGTGTTATCCCTAAATCAGGGGAAAAATTTATGGCTATAAAAATTAACAATCAGATTACTTTTTTAGACTCCATGAATTTCTTAAGTGGGAGCTTAGATTCTTTAAATGAACGTATTAAAGAATCGTGTAAATACAAAATTGTGCAGCAATCGTCTTTAATTCGTAGTGGAAATAAAGTTCTTCAGTATGACTCAACTTTTGAAACATCAAAAAGATTTTGTCTCCTTTTGAGAAAAGGATCTTTTCCATATGAATGGGCAAAATCGCTTGATGACTATTCGCTACCATATTTGGTTCCAAAATCGGCATTTTATAATAGCATTACAAACTCTAATATAACAGACGAAAGGTATAAATTAGCAGAAGAAATGTGGAAAGAGTTTGATATGAAAAGTATGCGAGATTATATGGAAACATATTGCATGATTGATACCCTACTTTTAGCGCAAGTTTTTGAAGAGTTTAGAACAGAGTCACTAAACAATTTTAATATGGATCCGAGCCATTTTATTTCGCTGCCTGGCTTTGCATATAATGCATTTCTAAAACACACAGAAGTGAATTTGGAATACATTACCGATCCGGAAATATTTGAAATGTTGTCATCAAACTTGCGAGGAGGGCATTCATTTTGCAGTCAAAGATATGAAGAAAGCTCTATTTTTAAAAATCTCGTTAACAGGAAAACGGGGGAAACTTGCGATAATACGGAAGAGCAGCCGCTCCAACAGATACTATATATCGACGCAAACAACTTGTAAGTTAATAATTTATTCATAAAACATATTTACAAGTGTAAAGTATTGTAAAGATTGAAAAGTAATTGCTACCTCTGATTATAGATATGGTAGTGCGCAAATGTTCAAAATATCTCAAGAGGGATTTAAATTTCTGACAGAAGGAGAGAAACAAAATATCAACTGGAAAGAGGTTGATCTAACTTCAGATGTTGGCTATTTTGTTGAATGTGACTTAAATTATCCTGAACAAATTTGGGAATGTACTCAAGACTTTCCATTGTGTCCTGAGAACGTTGAAATTACCTATGACATGTTATCACCTCTGCAAAAGACCTCTTTAGAACATATCTACGGTCGAACATCATACAAGCAAAAAAAGCTGACTGCGACCTTTTTACCCAAGAAGGGAATGTATGTAAACCTTAGACATATTAGAATATATTTTACAAAATTTAATAAAGATTAAATCTTGTTGTTGTATGTTTCCAATTTTAGAGTCCTGCACGCCCTCTTGCTTCAACTATTTCTAAAGTTGGGTATGAAGCTACAGAGAGTACATAGAGTTATTACGTTCCAACAAGGTGAATTCATGAAAACGTGGGTAGAATTTTGCACAAAGAAACGGTCTGCTGCTAAAAACGAGTTTGAAAAAAGCTTTTGGAAGTTAGTAAGTATTTTAAAAAAAATACTAGTTCAGTTTTTTAATAATCTTTCTTTAATTCATTGTGGAATTTTCTTTATCAGATAGTAAACGCTGTCTACGGAAAAACCATCGAAAATCTGTGGGATAGAGAAACAGTTAAGATATGTCGATCCAAAGAAGAGTTGTTGCAAGCCGTGTCAAAAAAAGTTTACAAACGTCAAACCATAATCAATGAAGAATTGGTCATAGTAATGCATGGAAAATCTTTAGTTTATTATGATAAACCATACTATATTGGCTTTTCCATATTAGAAATTTCAAAGTATATAATGTATTATTATTATTATAACGTGCTCAAAAAATATTTTGGTAATTACACCCATCTGCAAGTACTTTACTCTGACACAGATTCATATATTCTAAAGATTAAAACTCCGAACCTAGAAGAAGATTTGAGAAATTTAAAGCAAACTTTCGATTTTTCCAATTTAAACAAAACCCACCCTTTGTATGATGTCTCTAACAAGGCAAAATTATTTTATTTTAAAGAAGAATTTTCTCTGCTACCAATTTTACGTATGGTTTCCCTAGGATCTAAAGTATATTGCGTTGAAACTGTGTGCTGTCATCAGTATGAATATCATAAACAGAACTATTGTGAAAACAACACAGATTACAGAGGAGACAACAAAAATTTTTTGTTCTCTGAAAAAATTGTCTTGAAAGGTATCAGTAAGGTATCTAGAAAGGATATTACCTTTCAGGATTACCTATCTTGTTTAACAAACCAAATTTGTAAAAAAGTGTTGGATTACAGAATTCAGTCTAGGAAACAAGAACTTGCCTCTACCTTGGTCAAAAAAACTGCTTTGGCATCTTTTTGCGATAAACGTTTTCTCTTAGATTGTGGTATACATAGTCGTCCCTATTCAGATAATAAAGAAACTAACTGTATAGCCAGGGAATGCATATGATGTAGTTTATATAATACAAATAAACATGTCATAGTATAATTTTTATACTAGAAAAAAGGAAATGAAGATGGTCTAATTTTTCATTTTTCAATTAATATTTCAGAAAAAAAACGGTGTGAAGATTTAGAACAATCCAGATGGGCATGTGGAGAATCACCAAGGATTCGCAAAACTAAAAAATGAAAAACTTATTTTTGATTTATTTTATATTTCATCACGGTGTTAACACCAGTAATGCAACCATCATAAAGAGGAAGATAGGCCAGTCTTATAAACTAACATGTGCTAAAAATGAACATAAAGATGTTGGCGGATGCTATCTTCAAACACCGAAGGGTGTAATATACGTACTGTGGTCAGGTGCAAGATGGGAGAACGGTCGAATATTGGCCAATATCAACCATCCTTGTAGACAAACAGAAGTAAAAAATGCTAGAAGAGATGATGACAGAATTTGGGAATATCATCAATTTATTCAGACTAAGCCGGGCACAATCAGAGTTGTAAACATCATCGAAGTTATTATAGACCCTCTAGTTGTAAACCAATATGAGAGTACATCATTTACTAATAATAACACTACCTTTTCACAAGGAATGGTATTGAATTCAACGAGTAAAAAAAGCAAAGAAATTTTCAACAAAACAAATAAGTTTCACAAATTCAAAATTGTTATAAGTAGTGCATCTATGTGTACCATTCTGATTATAGCTATTTTATGTTCGGTATTCTTGAGAAGAACGATTTATAAAAGAAACCTATTGGCGGAGTCTAAACTCCAGATTAAAACACTGACCAAACCTTAATAATTTTTGAATTTTGCATAAATAACGGACCAAGTGTTTCGCGGTGCTTTTGGTGTCTTAGTTTCTGTAGTTGATTTAAATTTTCTATGTCCAGACAGTTGTCTGACCAGAATTTGAATTGTCTCTATCTTTAATATTGAGACTCTCTGCCACTTACTGTAACTAGTAGTGTTGTTAACTTGTATAGATGTTTGATAGGT
>NHDG01000033.1 GCA_002167285.1 Planctomycetia bacterium TMED53 | reverse complement strand
GGGCTTCCCTCTCGCTGAGGCCCAGGACAGGGTAAGAAGAATCGTTTCCGAGAAGGGTGATTCGGCATTGATTGCCGAAGAACTGGTACGCCTCGCCAGTCGCCGCAGTTGATCGAGCGCAATTCCCCGCTGACGATATCATCGATGTTGTGGTTCAATTCCTGACCACCTGAATGAGCGCTCATCCACGTGGGCGACCCTCTTCCTTTCACACCTTCCAACAATCTTCAAGATTTACTGCGGTGAAATATCACCTCGGTACAGGAAGTGTATTCACGATGCCTCCCTTGGCCTGGATACTTCTGATTCCGCTGCTGCAGCCTCAGCCTGCCGATGAATCCCTCGCCAGTCACCATTCCCCGATTCCTTCAGTGGGTTTACTCCAACTGGAACAGGGCTTGCTGAGTAATATTCAAATCGGTGCTTCGATTCCAGGTGAATTTTTTGTTCAAAGATCGAATCTTAGCTTCATCGACAACGATCGCTTTTCCCGTTGGTCGTATTCACTAGGAAAACATCTCTATAGAAGTCAACAGGGCAGGGAATGGAGCCCCATTGCCGACGACTTTGGCGAGTGTATTCGTTCAGTACCTCATCTGCCCCGATTCGGAAACATCGATTGGATTCCAGCAGATGTCTCCTTCGGAAATGTGCCCAGCGACCCTTTGCTTCATGCTCCCCCTTGGTGGACAAATCCAGCGAACTGTTCCCGCTTTGTTGACAGTGAAAGCCGGGCCCCGACACTCTCATTTTGGATGTGTGACCCCAAGTTGGAACTGGGGCGCTGGGCCGACGAGCTCCCTCGAATAGGAATCGGATTGACCCTCGATTTGAGGGTAGATTCGGTGACCTCCCCGTGGGGGTGTCGTTTGACGGGAAACTTCGACGATCACGGCGAGATGGGAGTTTTGCTGCAGTTCTGCTGGCATTGAATCTCTGGTCTCCTTGACAGGATCACCCACTCACGCCACCATTGGCCATCCTTCGGATGATTGATCCGGTAGGGAAAGTGCTTCGGCACGAAAATAAAAAACGATGGTGGGTGTAGCTCAGCCGGTTAGAGCGCCAGTTTGTGGTATTGGAGGCCGAGGGTTCGAGTCCCTCCTCCCACCCCAGAATTCAAAAGGGAGTCCTTCGGGACTCCCTTTTTTCATCCTGATCAATAGTGTCCCCGTTGATTTTGTTTCACAACTGAGGGAGTGCACCTGGTTTGGATCAATGATCGTCGTGATGCTTGCCTCGCCCCTTTTTGATTTGTGATCTCTTCTTCTTGTCGTCGAGTCTACGTTTTTGACTTGCACGTGTCGGTTTCGTTGGGGTGCGGGTTTTCTCTCTGCGCATAGAGAGACGGAGCCACTCTTTCAAGCGCTCGATGGCACGTTCCCGGTTGCGTGCAGCAGATCTTTCTTCACTCGCTAAGATTCGAATGAAACCGTCCTTGTCGAGGCGGGAAGAAGATTTGGCGATGAGAGTTTCTTTTTCTGCTTCATTGAGAGCTCGACTCTGTCGAATCGACCAGCGCAACTCGACTGCGGTCGCAGATCGGTTGGAGTGTTGTCCACCGGGTCCGCCGCGTGTTTGTTGACGCAATAGAATCTCGCTCCAAGGAATCCAGCGACCTTCTCGCCAGTTCAATCCTCTGCTACCATCCGGTGATTCCATTCTTTTCCTTCCACATCGGTCAGGATAGGCGGCAATGGCATGCGTTGCGAGACTCAAGCATGCTTGCCTCGTTATCGTTCCAATGAGAAGCTGAACAGAGGGAAGGGAATCGGGGAAGAATGTTCAAGTCCATCGCGGTGATACTGATTCTGTCAGGGCTTTCTGCCCAAACCATTGAAGCCCCTGCATTGGAGCCTGATCCGATCTCCATCGATGAACTGGAACGATGGGGGCTCTTCCTGGGTCAACGTTCATGGGAGCAGCGCACCGCCGCGATTTGTGGCCTCGATGGGGGAGGGTTTGCCGTCAGTCTCACCGATGGCACCATCGAGCTATATCGGCAAATAAAGCCATTGGGGGATCCCTCTTCTACTGTTCGTATCGCTTTGCCGGGGGTTCCCCTCAGTCTATTGCAACTCTCTGGAGACTTGTTCCTATCCGGAACCTCCACTGGGCAGTTATTTCTTCTCGACCTCGCCACGGGAACCAGGGTTAAGGAGTGGGCGAAGGTGCCGGGAGGATGGCAGCCGGTAGGTCTGGCACATAGAGAGTCCAATTCGACGATCCTGATTACCGATCAACTTCACGGTAGAGTCTGGGAATTCGACTCCAGCACCGCGAAGCCGATCCATTTTTGGGATGGATTCATCGAGCCGACCGCTACCACCAGCGCTGGTGATCGGGTTTGGGTCACAGATCGCGGGTGGCACCGTTTGATTCCCTGTTACGACGGGGAAGACTTTCCCCGCTTCGATGATGGAATCGGCGACCATGGAGCCGCACCAGGTTTGTTGGCGGGGCCTGCAGGTTGTGTGGGGATTTCAAAGCGTTGGTTCTTCGTCAGTGACAGCGATAATCATCGGATCCAAGTGATCGGAACTCACGGAGTCTCTCTACACTTTTGGGGGTTGCACGCCCTCGAGCCGCGTGAGTCAGAGGGGCGACTCCATTATCCGCAATCGTTGGTTCTCGACCGGAACAACAAAGTACTCGTGGTGCTGGAACCCAGTGAATCACGGGTGCAGATCTTTGGTCCCAGGGATGCAGAAAGTCGTCCGGAACCTGCAGAAGCTTGGCAGCGAGTCGATTTAATCTCCCATTTTGGTCGTCACTGGGCCTTGGATCGGGGAACTCCAGGGTTTCTTCTGGCAGTGCTGGAACCGGATGCTGAGAGGGTTGTGATTCTTGACCGTAGGTCAGAGAACCCGATCGAGATCGATGACGTCGGCGGTCACGGCTCTAAGGCAACCCTCTTTCGAGTTCCTTCAGGAATCGATTTTATGAGCTCGAGTGGATTCCCGCGCTTCGTCGTTGCTGATCGGGGTAACCGAAGGCTACAGATGTTTGAGGTTCGACGTCATCCCGATTCGATCGTCATTCGTGAAGCATGGGTGACCGCCCTCGTTCGAGCGGTCGATTTGGATCAACTGGCGCTGGATTACCCTGATTGGAAAGGTTCTTCGCCTCCTCGTCCCGGTGCTGTGGCTTGTTTGGAATCCGGAATCATCGCCGTTGTTGATGAGGCCTCCCCAAGGATTCTTTTACTCGATCAATTTTTCCAGCCTTTGGGGACATTGGGCGGGCCTGGTCAGTTGCGCAATCCCGTCGCATTAGCGGCAGATGGGGATGGGATCTTGGTCGCCGATGCGGGAGCCCATCGCATCATTCGATTTGGGCTCGATGGATCTCTCAGCACCATCTTCTCTGCTAAGCCAGCAAAGGATAGACCTGTTCCCGCAGGAGTGGCGCGGCACCCCGACGGATCTTGTTACTGGACCGATTCAAACTTCGGCAGGCTCTACAGAACCGACTCATCAGGGACGACGGAATTGATTCTTGGAGTTGAAGATTCCGGTTCTGCAACTCCGACAAAAACAGCTGAGAATGAATTGTATCGACCCGGTGCGGTTCAAATATCTAGGGATGGCCAAGTTTGGGTCGTCGATCATGGCAATCATCGCGGAGTCGTTTTGGAACCGGGCTCTTCGGTTCGACACTTTGGGAGCGGCCCTTACCTGCCCCAAAATCAACGGCCTCGACAACCTGTGGAGGAGAACTGATGGATTCCAACTACGAAGATCAGGATGGTCCCGGTTGGTGGATCATGGCACTCCTTGGAATCTCTATGGTCTTGGGATTGGTGATGCTGTTGATGGTCGGTTGTCAGCCATTGCAACCGGCGCTCCGAAGTGATCCGTTACCATTCGAGGAGGTTCCACCGATCGAGGCTGGCCAAACCTTAATGATCACTGCTGATGGAACCTATCGAGTCGTCCTCGATTTTCCGGAAGATCCTCCAGAGAACCAAGAGCTTGAAGTCACTGGAATCGTCTACGATTCAGAAGGCCCCATCGGCGATGACGTCGAAGTCTACTTTGATGCAGGGATGCCACATCATGGACACGGGTTAGCCATCGATGTCGAAACTCGCAGAGCCCCTGCTGGAAGATTTGTCACACCTGGTGTGCGATTTCATATGAAGGGGCGTTGGTTGTTGACTTGTGACGTGACCCGTGGAGCGCACCTCGAGCGGGCTCGTGCTTGGATCATGGTGAATTGAATGACGGGCCTGATCCTCATCGCCACGATCTCTGCGCTTTTGGAAGACCCATTGCTGCCGGAACGTTGGCGCGAAATGGCGTTGGGGTTCTCCAGAGACAAGGTCGTCGGTAGCACAGAGGGAACTAAGGCCGATCCTCAGCAAGAATCCTTGCGACTCTTGGGTGAAATGATCTTTCATTCGAATGAGATTTCAGGGGAGGGTGAGCGTTCCTGCGCCACTTGTCATGATCCGGATAAAGCCTTTCAGGATCGGCAATCACACCCGCGGGGAGCACAGGGGATCGCCAGAGATACACCGAGCTTGTGGGGTGTGGGAGAACAGCGCTGGTTTGGTTGGGATGGCCGCTGGGATTCACTGTGGGCTCAAGCATTAGAACCGATCGAGGCGAAACAGGAGATGGATAGCGATCGATTGCTTCTGTTACGTTGGATCGCTGCGGATTCCGAACGTAAAAAACTCTATGAATCCAACTTTGGCAAGTTTCCGGATATGGCAGGAGTTCCCGAACGCGCTCGTAAAGGGGAGGACTGGAACCCTGAATTTTTGAGATTGCCACAGAAGAAGCAACAAGAGTTGAATCGAGCATTCAGTAATGCTGGCCGTGCGGTCGAGGCATTTGAAAGAAGATTGGTTCCGCCCCGTTCAGCCTTTGATGAGTACCTCGAGGCCCTTGCTTCAGGCGATGCTGAAAAAGCAGCTCAATATCCCGTGGATGCGCGTCGTGGGTTGATCATCTTTCTCGATCAGGGCCGCTGTGTCTTTTGCCACAATGGTCCACTGTTCTCAGACGGAGAATTTCACGACACGGGTCTGATCAGTGCCGGGTCTTCAGCCCGCGATTCCGGGAGATACGGGGGGATCATGGAGTTGAGAGCAAATCCCTTCAATTTGTTGGGGGATTACTCTGAGGACTCACAAAGCACTGCTGCAGATCGAACGAGACGTTTGAAGCGAGATTCGAGGATGTGGGGAGCATTTCGGACTCCCGGCTTACGTGGGGTCTCCCAGACAGCCCCATATTTTCATGATGGCAGCAGAATCGATCTCGGGGAGGTGGTCCGCTTTTACTCCCGACGGCAAAATGCCCGCCCGGTTCATCAGGGTGCAGGGCACCACGGGGAGCGACTCGTGGAGCCCCTGGGCTTGACCCCGACGGAAGAGTCTCTGCTGGAGCAATTCCTCAAGACTCTGTAATCGCCGCAGCCTATTAGACATTCCAGTCCGGTGGATTCAGATTCAATGACCTCTCCGGAGAACATCAGCAGTGATCGGACCTTCTAAAGGAGGGGCTTATCCAGTATCATCGAGGCAGTCCGCTATGGTGCTTAGACAGGTTAGACAGGCTTGTCAGAAGTACCTCAAGCTTGGAGCTCTGAAGTTTCAGATCGGCGTCACTCATGAATCACAATTTGACCCATTCGCCTTCGGCGGCATTGCGTTCGCCGTCGTGGATCTCGGCATTGCTATTTCTCGCTCTCTTGGGTGTACCCGGAGATCGAGAGCTCGCTTTTAGTCATGAAGATGATCTCAAAGGACGCAATGCTCCTCCACCGTATACAGGACCGGGGTACCGGCGGGGAGCAGGGGGGCCGCAGACTTTCGGTCCGGTAGGCGGAATTGGCGATGGCGTCCAGTTGTTGTCATGGGTCACTCTTCCGGAAATGCAGCCTGGAATTGCCAACGGCAATGATTGCTGGGGCTACACCTCGCCCACGGGAAGAGAATATGCCCTGATGGCACATTCTTCCGGAACCACGGTGATCGAAATTTCCAATCCCGGAAATCCGCAGATTCTGACTACCATCGATGGCCCCAATGCACTCCACCGCGATGTCAAAACATATGACAGTTTCGCTTACATCGTCAGCGAGGGGGGCAGTGGAATTCAGGTGGTCGATCTTTCCAACATTGACAATGGAGTCGTGACTCTCTCCGGGACCGTCAATGATGTCGGGTCCTCTGCAACGCACAATGTAGCCATCGATGAGGCCAGCGGTTTTCTTTACCGCTGTGGAGGCGGTGGAAACGGCTTGCGAATATACTCGCTCGCAAACCCTGCACTTCCGACCTTTGTCGGCAGCTGGAACGAGCGTTATGTTCACGATGTGCAGGTCAAGACGATTCCACACCCGGTCACTCAGGAATTGCGTCAGATTGCCTTCTCATGCTCTGGAAGCAATCCGGCGCGACTGGATATCGTGGATGTCACCGACAAGATAAATCCGGTCGTGCTCTCGTCGACTCCGTATCCGGGTGGCGTATATTCCCACCAAGGCTGGCTTTCGACCGACAATCAGTACTTCTATCTGGGCGACGAGCTTGATGAGACGGGATCTCAGGAGACGGAAACGTTTGTCTTCGATGTGAGTGACTGGTCTGCTCCGAGCGTGATTACGGTCTTTACCAGTGGTAACCCGTCGATCAATCACAATATGTACACTCTGGGGAACCGGATTTACCAGGCCAACTACCGTTCCGGGATGAGAATCCTCGATGATTCGGATCCCATGAACATCACCGAAGTGGCGTACTTCGATACGGTTCCTGAAGATGACAATGCTTCCATGAATGGATTGTGGAGTGTTTATCCGTATTTCCCGAGCGGAATCGTCATCGGCAGTGACTTTCAAAAGGGTCTTTTCGTCTGGAGTGTTCAGCAGGCTCCTTTCGGTTTCGCCTACCCATTGGGAGTTCCGGACCTGATCAGCCCTGTAGGAGGATTGCTGACTGTTGAAATCGTTGTCGATCCAGCATTCACATTGGATTCCGCTTCGCCAACTTTATGGGTCTCTTCCGGAACCGGATTTACAGCGATTCCCCTTCAAGTGAACCCATCCGGGTTCTATGAAGCAGAGTTTCCTGTTCTGGAGTGCGGAAGTGAAATCCAATGGTACGTTTCGGCCCAGACTCTGACCGGTGAAAGTCAGCTGGACCCTCCCGGTGCGCCCTCAGGGTTCTACACAGGGCTCGTGGGTGAGGGACAGACCCTACTCGTAGAAGACACGATGGAAACGAACAGTGGCTGGACGATTGGCCTCCCCTCCGATACTGCGACGACTGGAGTATGGGAACTTGGGGATCCCAATGGGACGACGGCTCAGCCTGAAGATGATCAAACCCCAGGAGGAACCTCATGTTGGTTCACCGGTCAGACACCCCCAGGAGGCGGTGTTGGGGATAACGACATTGATGGTGGGGCGACGACCCTGCTGTCACCCGTCTACGATCTTTCCACTGGGGTCGATCCGATCCTGCGCTATTACCAGTGGTTCTCCAATGATGCGGGAGCCAGTCCGGGTACGGATGTTTTCCGGGTTGAAATCAGCTCGGATGGAGGCACCAGCTGGGTCCTTCTCGAGGAAACAGGGCCTTCAGGTCCCGGTACCGGAGGAGGCTGGACGCTGCGGGAGTTTGTTCTCTCTTCGGTGATTCCTCTGACCTCTTCCGTGCAGCTGAAGTTTATCGCCAATGATCAGGGGGCGCCCTCTGTCGTCGAGGCGGCCATCGATGATCTGCAGATTGCAGATATCGAGTGCACCGACTGCAATGGGAATGGAGTCAGCGACGCCATCGATATCGCCAGCGGCTTCAGCAATGATGCCAACAGTGACGGAATCCCCGACGAGTGTCAGTGTACGGCCTTTATCAGGGGAGAGGTCAATCAGGATGGGCTCGTCGACTTGTCTGACGCAATCTCGTTGTTACTCCATCTCTTCGATGGAGCAGCGGAACCGGACCCCGTTGATCGGGGGGACGTCAACAGTTCTGGTGCGATCGATATCTCGGATGTGGTTTACCTGGTGGAATACTTGTTCCAATCCGGCCCCCCTCCGGGATTCCCATTCCCCGACCCCGATTGTTTGTAGGAGCTATTCGAGACGCAGGTCGTCGAGGCCGAAGCGGATGTCAAATGGGGCGCTGCCGTCTGTGGTGAAATCCCAGTCGAGCATCCCCAATGAGTTCAGGTCCAAATTTGGCTCGACTTGCAAGAAGTCCTCGAGGGGAATCACCACGTCCATGAATCTCTGTTGCTTTAAAGGCACGCTAGGGGCGGTCGCTACCGATTGAGGGTGGATTCCGTTGGCCGGTAGGTAGCTTCTGACATCGACAGTGGCGCTGAGGGCTTGGGTATCGGAGAGGGTGAGGTTTGCCTCGAAGTACCAGCCCATATTGTCGAGCCCCCCATGAACATCGTGGTTTTTGATTCGAAATCTCAGGGCTTTGTGCCCTTCGGCGTTCAAAGGATTGATGACGAATCCAAGGGGCATGTTGATGCTCGCTGTACCCTGAGCCGGCAAGATGCAAATCAGATTTGAAATCTCTGGAAATGGCAGCGGCAAGGGGAAGGGCCAGTCGTAACAGGGGCCCGGTTCAAAAAGAATCATATTCGAATGGGAGATTTCATAGCCCCGTTGGTTAAAGGGGAAATTAGTGAAGTCATCCAAGAGGAGTGTTCCTGACAGGTTTCTTTTACTGGCTGCCAGTTCGAGTTCCTGATTTGCACCCGATCCCCCATAAAGGAAATTTTCAATGCTGAGGTCGTCGAATGCGTGGCGCCTCAGAAAGGCGAGCAACCATTTTCTTGATAGGTCTCGCTGTAGTGTTCGAGGAATGTAGGGGCAAGAGTCCACATTCGGAGAAACTGGAGTCCAATCACAACTACCGCAGCCAAGGGTGGAAGTATCACTGCTGTAACCGTGACAGCCACCGAGGATGCATACTGAGGTCGCCATTCCACTCATTCGCTCGAGAAGTCGCTCCGCATAGGGGTAGATGACATCGGTATCCTGCTCTGCGGTGACGCTGATCAGTGGGATATTTGGAAGGCGATCCCAGCGATTGGTGTTTCCGATCCAGGAATCTTGCATCGCATCGGTGGGTTGAAGCAGGAGAAGCCCACGGATATCGGAGTCTGTTTCTGATGCGGTGACCGCTGCAGAGGCTCCTCTGGAGTGCCCAGCGAAGAAGAACCGGTTTTCATCGACGAGCCCAAAAATTGGTGATCCTGGTTGAAGTGCCGATTCCTCGACGATTTCGCGGGTTTTGAGAAGTAGCGAGGCGGCATCATCGTGCCCTCCCCAGCAGTACCAATCCGGGTAAACATCGAAGGAAAAAGAGTTCCCCACCGAAACACAGATGAACCCATGGGTCGCCAGAAATGCCAAGATTCCGTCGTAATCTTCCCAACTGAAACCGGTTCCGTGATGAAAGATGATGACCGGAGCCGGCCCATTTAAACCTTGAGGTATCAAAATCCTTAAAGGCTTTATTTCAGTGACTTGTGGAGTGGGAGGGGGGCTCGAGTTGCAATTCCATAATGGATAGGGGGGTGGCCACGGAAGAGGATGGGTGTGCTCAAAGAAGGTGTTGAGGACATTGAGAGTATGGGGCCCTGGAAGGTCGAGGCCCTGGGGAGGCTGGATCGATGACTCCGACTCATCGAAAGCTGCCAATCTGCAGCGAAAGAGAACGAGGATCCCTGCCGAATCGATAGCAAAGACTTCGAAGTTATGAAGGCCAGGGGGCATCGTCGTTGCAGAAAGAGTTCCTGAAGATTCATCCAACTGCAAATCTCCAGGCAGGGTTTGTCCCGGTAGTAAGCTGTAACTACGAAATGAGATTTGTTCTTGAATGAGGCCGGATCCATTTCCTGTTTGCCATTGAATCTCTGAAATCCGGTCGCCGGGAAATTCTGCGAGGTAAGGGAGTCCTTGCCGAAAAGTAGGCAGTGTGAATTGGCGAATTTCATCGATGCTGCCAACACTGCATGGGGGGGTATCACAGCCTAACCCTGGAGGGGCAGAGGGGTATCCACATTGGGGATAAGGTGCCGGAAGTGTCGATGGATTTGCCAAGAAAATGAGTCCCAAGAGGTTAATCACATCGTCCAGCAGTATGCTGCCGTCAGCATTCACGTCTGCAGAGGCGGCACAGGGGAGTCCGGAAGAGGAGCCAAAAAGCTCTTCGAGCAAAAGAACAGGATCACTGAGGTCGTGGGACAAATCTCCGTTGATATCCCCACGGATGAACCCCTGGATGCTCGGTAACGGCGTCTGGGCGAGGCAGATTTCCCCCGGTAGGTTTAGAGAGAGGGCTGTCAGTGATACGAGACATGCCCAAATTGCGCCCTTCAATCCATTACCTGCCTTTCAAGACTCTCCTGTCTGACACCATCCCTATCTTATCTCTATACGGTGATTTGACAGCATGGGATTTAGTACCGGTAGTGTTTACATAGTAAGACTATGTGAGCTTTTGGCTAAAGGACTCCAAAGCCCCGAATTGTGGCCATTAAAGGCCTACCTGCGACCTTTAGGGGTTTGTTAGTCTTCTTATCTATGGTTGAGTTATCTCATTGTAATGTTAATATTGCAGTTTCAATAAGCACGAATTGAATCGTTTGTAACCTCTATTGTTATGAACGACTGCGCTTGTTGGACGCATAGGCAATGCCGGAATTCGAGACAGTGTCACTCGAATCTCCGCTAGATAAGCGCCCCCCTCCGGGGCCAGGCTTCAGCGAGCCATTGGGAGGAGACACCATGTCAGATCTTCGAAAGAAGTCTGCGAGTCCGTTTTTCTTTGTGCGGACCGATTCTTTTAGAGCTGGATACGCTCTCATCGCGGCAATGCTGCTGGTGGTAATTGGAAGTAGGGCTGAAGCCCAATCAGATCCGATTCCTCCTGCCGCTCCGACCGATTTGGTTTGTACCGTCGAGGTTGCCCATGTCGATCTTGCCTGGACCAACACGGGTCAATACGACCAAGTGATCATCCGCCGAAATGGCGTCATGTTGATCATCTTGGAAGGAAGCGCGACGAGCTACCTCGATATGGATGTTCCAGCAAACTTCCACCTTTATTCGGTTCACGGGTTGACCACTGGGTCAACAGGTCAGGCTGAAGGAGGGGGTGTCGATTGCACCGTCTTCCTGATTCCGCCTCCGATCGAGCCCGAACTGGAAGTCCCTGCATCGCTCAATTTCCTTCCGGTTCCATTGCCGGACAATCTGTTCGATTTCATTGCGGATCCAGATATGGCCATTGCTTTGGGCAAGGCGTTATTCTGGGATATGCAGGCTGGTTCTGATGAAAAGGTTGCTTGTGCGACCTGTCACTACCACGCAGGCTCTGATAACCGCAGGACCCATCAGCTTTACACGGGTCACAATGAACTCTTCGACGTCGCCGAGGCGAATCATAAACTGACAGCGGAAGATTTCCCATTCCACAAGCTGGCGGATCCTAACGATAACGCTTCAGCGGTGATCAGCAGTCTCGACGATGTCGCTGGGTCGTCGGCAATCTTGCATACCAACTTCAATGGTTTGATTGAGGCTGCAGACGGTTCGATCAGTGAAAGTCTGACGACTCTCGTCAACAACGATGGAATCAAGGTCAATACCGATGGCACCTTGGTTCAAATGCGTAACACGTCAAACCGAAACACGCCGACGGTCATCAACTCCATTTACTTCCTTGAGACCTTCTGGGACGGCAGAGCCTCCTTCTGGTTCAACGGTCGTGATAACTGGGGACCGAGAAATCCGGATGCCTTCGTTTACAAGGCTCATCCCGATGGCACGGTGACACAGGAGCAAATCCTGCTCGATAAAGCCTCTCTTGCCTCTCAGGCAGCTGCCCCCGTCCTCAGCGGTGACGAAATGTCTGCCCATGGCAGAGATCTTCTCAGTGTCGGTAAGAAACTGCTGAGCCGTGAACCGCTCGGAACCCAGGAAGTGCACCCTAATGACAGCGTTTTAGGCGTCATGAGGGATGGCACCGATGGCATGGGTCTGGACACCACCTATCAGGAGATGATCCAGTCTGCCTTCGTGATGTCCTGGTGGAACAGTAATCAGCTCTTCGGTCCTGATCTTCAGCCTCTTTTAGATGCAAATGGAGATCCTCTGACTGGAGCACCCAATGGTCTTGATCAGTTCTCCATGATGGAAGCCAACTTCTCCCTCTTCTGGGGATTGGCGATCATGATGTACGAATCGACCCTGATCTCCGACGAATCTCCTTACGATCGTTGGTGGAGGGCTCAGCGTAATCCTGCTGATCCAGAGGGTGACATCAATGCTTTGACTGCCCAAGAGCACGAGGGCATGGCGGTTCTCGCGAATGCCACCTGCATGTTCTGTCACACCACTTCTCTGTGGTCCAGTGCTGGAACCAGCAAGATTTTGACCGTGCTTGAGCCAGAGGCCTCCGAGATCGAGGCGCTTCTCGAGCGCATGCCGATGCGGGATATGCAGCTCTCCGTTTACGACGGTGGTTTCTACAATCTCGGTGTGACTCCGACTGTGGAAGACATTGGACGCGGTGGAATCGACCCCTTCGGTCACAGCTTATCCATCGTAAGAACCTTCCAGGAGAAGGCAAACATCGGTGTTGCTGACTCGGATGGAGACGGTGTCCCCAACCAGTCTGACCCTGACTTTGTATTCCACGACTTCCAGCCCTTCGCAGATCACGTCGTCGTCGTGACTCCGCCACCGGCACCCTGGGAAGACACCAACATGGATGGAATGTTCAAGACTCCAACTCTTCGTAACGTCGAGTTGACGGGGCCTTACTTCCACAATGGTGGTGCTTCGACTCTCGAGCAGGTCGTGACCTTCTACGCAAGGGGCGGTAACTTCCCTGAAATCAACTTGGATACTCTCGCACCAGAGATGATCCCAACGCCATTCCTTTCCTTGGATGATCAGCGCAAGAAAGCGATGGTTGCATTCATGGAAACTCTCACTGACCCCAGGGTTCGTTGGGAGCAAGCCCCCTTTGATCACCCAGAGATTCGTATCCCTGAAGGAGCGTTGCATACTCCGATCAATGGCGACGTCATTCATGGAAATGACAACGTTGCAGTCGATCGCTTCAAGACGATTCCTGCGGTGGGTGCTGAGGGACGTGCTGTCGAGACTGACAGTGAAGGCCGTGTTCTTGACCCACTGGTCAAGTTCCTTCAGCCGACACGCGTTAAAGATTTGTCCTGTGACTCCACGGATGACTCCGTGAACCTCACTTGGTTGCCATTCGAGTACCCATTCGACGCTGCTACTAGCATCAAGGTTCTTCGCAACAATCAGGAGATTGCAGTACTGGGCAGAGATGAGAGCTCTTTCACTGATTTGAATGTTCCTCCAGGGGAGCATGTCTACACCGTTCGTGGTGTGGATGCCCATGAGGGACTCAATTCAGAGTGCTCAGCGATCTTCTTGCCGCCTGCGCCGTTGAATCTTTCAGTCAACGTCAACAACAACCAAGTAAGCCTTCAGTGGACCAACCCATGGCCTTACCACTCCATCGATATCTTCCGCAACGGAATCAAAGTTGCGGATGCTCTTTCAGGAGTCTCCGAGGTCTTCGTTGATTCGAATGTTCCCGCTGGTACTCACCAGTACGAGCTTGTCGGCAGAATCCAATCTCTTCACACCGGAGCTTTGATCCACAGTGAAGCGAGCATCGTCTCTGCTGATCGTGAGCCAATGGCTCCCGAGATCCTGGGATGTTCACAGCCGATTCAGGGACAAAATCAGATCACCTGGATCAACACCGAAACGTTCGACTCTTTGAGTATTGCCAGAAACGGCGTAGTGATCGCAGAGGTCAGCGGTGATATCACTTCATACACTGACAATGATTCATTACCCGGTGATTCCAACTACACGATTCATGCCACGGTGGAGGGGCTCAACTCTCCAGAGGCCAATTGTCTCGTGCAGAGAGCACCTTTGCCGGTTAGCTCACTGAACTGCTCTAACAATGGCGGCATTGGAGTCCTCTCTTGGGTCAATACTGAAGCCTGGCAGCAAGCTGAGATCCACAGGGATGGACAGCTGATTGCGATCCTTACTGGCAGTGAAAATACTTACCAGGATGACTTCCTCAGCAACTCTGGCTCTGGATTACATCAATATGTGATTCGGACCTTCTTTGACGGTTTGACTGAAGGAGAATCCTCCTGCAGCCTTATCGTTGCTCCTGCTCCGGTCGTCATGTTCCAGTGTGATCCCATTTCCAATGGGGTTCTGCTTTCCTGGACCAATACTGACACCTACAGCTCCATCGAGATCATGCGTGGAGCAGAGTTGATGGTCACTCTTCCGGGTGGCTCCAACTCCTACTTCGATGATCAGTCGACCAGTGGTGTCGCGACTTACACTTTGACCGCGAGTAGGGATGGAATCCCATCCGAATCCAGGGATTGCACCGCGGTGATTCCCGCTTCTCCGATTACAGATTTGATCTGTTCCGGTGGTGCCGCAGGAAACACTCTTTCCTGGACCAACAGTGGTGGTTACGACCAGATCGAAGTTCTTCGTGACGGAGTTTCCATCGCCAACCTTGCCGGAACCGAGAGTAGCTACACAGACGGAGCTGCAGCAGGCGGAGCGACCCTCTACCAGCTTCAGCCGAGTTTCGCCGGAGTCGATTCAGATCCATCGAATATCTGTTCCGCTTCCTTGGCTCCGCAGACGATCAGTAGTCTTCAGTCAATCATTGTTGAGAACTGCCAAGGAGATGTATTGCTCTCATGGATCAATGGTGAGAGCTACGACTCGATTCGAGTCGAGCGTAACGGAATTCCTCTGGTGACTCTCCCGGGGCAGGTCGCTACCGCCTCGATCGAGGTCGTTGGCCACGGAATCCACGAGATTTCCCTGATCCCTGCAATCGATGGTGTCGAAGCACCTGAGACGAGCACGCTGGTGGATACTTCAGTGGACCCGGTGGTCACTCCCACCGACTTCGCCGGAGTTGTCGACCCTGGTACCTGTCAGGCGAGCTTGACCTGGAATAACCAAGGTACGTACACCGGCTTGAGGATTGTCTCCAATGGAGTCGCTCTCGCTGAAATCTCCGGAGGTAGTG
>NHDG01000032.1 GCA_002167285.1 Planctomycetia bacterium TMED53 | reverse complement strand
GGTGGTGGTGGTGGCGGTGGTGGCGGATCGTTGACGACCACACAATTGGTACAGACAGCAGTATCCGATCCTCCTGGGCCTGCGGCGGTCAAGGTCACCGTGTAGGTTCCAGCACTGTTATAAGTGTGGCTCGGATTGGCAATACTGGATCCAGCCCCATCTCCGAAATCCCATGTGTAGCCAGCAATGTCACCGCTGCTGAGGTTGGTGAAGGACACCGTCAATGGAGTCTCACCACTGCCGGGGCTAAGAGTGAAATCTGCCACCGGTGCTGGCGGTGGTGGTGGCGGCGGATCGGTCACGGTGATGCAGTTGCTACATACCGCGGTATCAGACCCTCCTGGTCCCGTCGCAGTCAGTGTCACAGTGTAGGTACCGGCCCCAGTGTAGGTGTGGCTCGGATTCGTTGCCGTCGAGCCGTTACCGTCACCAAAGTCCCAAGAGTAACCACTAATGTCACCGCTACTGAGGTTGGTGAAGGACACCGTCAATGGAGCCTCACCACTACTTTGTGATACAGAAAAATCAGCAATCGGTGCGCTGGGTGGAGGAGGTGGTGGATCCGTGACAGTGACGCAGTTGGTACACACCGCAATATCAGATCCTCCGGGACCTGTCGCTGTCAGGGTGATCGTGTAGGTCCCCGCAGAGGTGTAAGTGTGGCTAGGGTTAGTGGCCGAAGAGCCATTGCCATCGCCAAAGTCCCAACTGTAGCCAGAGATATCACCACTACTTTCATTGGTGAAATTGACCGTCAGTGGAGTATCCCCGGAAGACGGGTTCAACGAGAAGCCTGCGACCGGCGCAGGAGGCGGTGGGTCGGTCACGGTGATGCAGTTGCTGCATACCGCTGTATCTGATCCTCCCGGCCCTGTCGCGATCAGTGTCACCGTGTAACTTCCTGCACTGGTGTAAACATGGGACGGATTCGTTGCTGAAGAAGAGTTGCCATCCCCGAAATCCCAGCTGTAACCGGAAACATCACCAGTCGTCAGGTTGGTAAATGCCACTGACAGTGGAGTCTCCCCGGAAGTCGGATTCGCTGAGAAATCAGCGACTGGAGCCGGTGGAGGAGGTGGCGGAGGAGGTGTTCCTCCGAAGCAGTTTAGAATTGCCGCAACCAGATCAGCTTTGGTCGCGGATCCATCATTCAACCCCGCAATTTCGAAGGAGGTTCCAAAGGTGCGATAACTGCCGGCGTCATTAAAGACTCCAACATTGTACGAAGGACTCGGATTGACGAGTGACACCGTTGCCGAACCGGTCGCACCGAGACGATCAATCCAATTGTTCTCACCGGAGTAACTCCAAGATTGCCCACTAAGATCACAACCACTTCCAGCCGCACCGGTCACCGTCGAAAGGTCAGCAGATCCGTCAGCAAGTCCACTGATACCGAAACGCCCATGCAGAGTCGTACTCGAATCGTAGGCCCAGGTATCTCCACCCTCCATGTAAAGGAAGTTGCCACCAACACCGTTCGTCAGATAGGCATCCAAGGTGGATGATTCACCTGAAGTCAGAACATGGTTGGAAGGGTAAATGCCCAAGTTGACCCAGATCGCATCGAAGACATCCAGGTCAGCAACGTCTCCCAACGAACTCACCACCAAGGGTTGGCGCCCTGCAGAGGTCAGAGCGTCGGCAATCCCCTGGCCCCCTGCGACTGTTCCAGAAGCTGCAGATGGCGCCCAGACCAAGTCGGTTGCCCCACCGATGGAGAAGATATTGCAACTCACTGAAGCACTGGGGTCACTTCCCTGGAAGCCACGTACTGCATAACTGGTCGAGCCAACTGGAGTATTGCTGTCGGCGTAAGAGGTCGCCGACCCAGACAGGGTCGCCAAAACACTGCCATTACGAGTCACCTCAATCGAGGAGTAACTGGCTCCATTGGTCCAACTCAGATTTGTCGTTGCACCATTGTTGCTACAGGAAAGATTGGAAGGACCGGGGACCAAGCTCGCCACTGCCAAAAGCAATGCTTCGGCGTTGACGCGCCCGTATCCCATGTAAATGTCGAAACCGGGAGTATCTTCCGATGGAGGCCCCACTTGGTCGTCTGCGGTTTGACGCATCAGTGTGCGTACCTCCGCTTCTGTAAGTCCTGGAGAAACTGCCAGCAACAGTGCACCTGCTCCTGCAGCATGAGGCGTCGCCGAAGAGGTGCCGTTGAAACTGCTCGTATAATCTCCGGAGTCATAACCACCTGAACCGGCGATATCGACTGTCGTGGTCAAAGGACCCGGCGCGACAAAATCGAGAGTCGAACCGTAGTTACTACCCCACCAGGTTTCGCCGTCACAAGAGGACGGGCTCTTTCTTTCATCGCAGGGGCTAGAAGCACCCACCGCTATGGCTTCCGGATAAGCTGCCGGATACGAGACACTGCCGTTGTTGTTTCCCGAGGCGAAGAAGTTCGGTGCACCTAATCCTCCTCTTCCGACAGTCGTTGAATAACTGACGGCATTTTGAATAGAGGTGCTCGGTGCACCTCCACCCCAACTGTTGGAGAGCACATCTGCACCGTTATCGACAGGCCAAGTCAAACCATCGATGATCCAGTCGGATTGGGTCCAAAAGTTTCCAAAGCCGATACGAATCGGCATGATCTTGCTATTCCATGTGACACCAGTCACACCTATTCCGTTGTTTCCGGATGCCGCAACGATCCCTGCACAACATGTACCGTGACCATCACCTGAATTGGCATTGCCTGGTATCCCGCCAGGGGTTGGGTCAGCAGTGACCGCATCGAACCCAGCAACCATATTCACAACGAGATCAGGGTGATCGACATCGACACCCTCATCGATGATAGCCACCACGATGTCGGAGGAACCGGTAGAGATATCCCACGCTGCTTCCATGTGCATATCTGCACCAGGAGTTCCGCCGGTTTGACCAGTGTTATTCATGTCCCACTGATTGGAGTAAAGCGGATCATTGGGCGCGGCCATCTCGGGCAGGTCATGGATAAAGTTCGGCTCAGCAGCCTCTACTTCATCCAGCTGTACCAACATTTTGGCAAGGTCAAAGCCTTTCAACGGTGATCCATTGAAGCCCACAAGATAAGTCGGATCGAGAGCAGAAAAGGTTTTCAAAAGTCTCAGGTTGTAGTTGGTCATGATCTCTTTGATGTCTTCGTCTGCCAAAGAACCATCGAAGGTCACAATCAACTCTGGGCGGGTGATCATCTCAGCTTGGTCGAATTGCAGCAAAGGTGCGGCGAGCGTAATTTCAGAACTCTCGGTCAGAACCCCCGTCAGCTTGAGCCATGCGGCTTGATCGATACTACGGGTAGTTTCGAGATAGTAGAGGCCCGGATATTCCTGCTCTTTAAAAGCACTCCCACCCAAGAGGGATTTAGTACTTTTGAGCAATCCTTGCATGATCCTGTCGCCATCCTCGACCGATGAATCGATCAAGACCGCGAGAATTCCCGGCTGCATCTGCTCGAGGGCAACCTGTCCTTCACCATAAGGATAAGACCAACTCTTGGTCGCCGATTGTGCATTCGCAGTTGATCCACAGATCAGCATGATGCATATGAAGACGAAAAATCTAGACATCGATTCCTCCCAAACCATAGGATTATCGCCAGAGACCGGCGGCCTTCAGCGACAGAAACAAATTATGATGAAACAAAGCCCTCTCGCAGGCGGATACGAGAAGTCTGAAAACCAGAAACGGATGGCACACCCAGTTCAGTGCGGACAGTTTTCAGACTTCCCTTAGTCTGTGCCCTCTCCAGACAAGGATCAAGGACGCAGATTAAAGATCGTTTTCGCGAAAAATAAATTTTGAAACGGAGTGTCCGACCAGTCCGCTTTTTCGGATTACGTCGATGAAGCTCACTCTTGAAGTAAAGAGATTGGAATACCTTTTCCTTTACAGCGACTACAAATTACCCTGCACAGGTTGTTTTATTTCGTACCAATAGGTCCAATAGGTAAGGGATCCAAATGAGCCTTCATACTGTCGCCCTACTAGTCTTGTTATTGAGCCCACTCCAAGAATCTGACTCGACCACCGATCCATGGCTCTCCCTGCAACCACAAAATCCCAATGGGAAACACATCGTTTTCATCACCGGAGATGAGGAGTATCGATCCGAAGAAGGGATGCCCCAGCTGGCGAAGATTCTTAGCAAGCATCATGGATTCCGCTGCACCGTGCTCTTTGCCATCGATCCCGACACCGGCTGTATCGATCCAGGAATCCTCGACAATATCCCCGGCTTAGAGCAATTGCAGAACGCTGACTTGATGGTTCTCTACACACGCTTTCGCAATCTTCCTGATGATCAGATGAAATTCATCGTTGATTACATCGAATCGGGCAAACCGGTGATCGGCCTGAGAACCGCAACCCACGCCTTCGATATTCCCTCCGAGCGAAAGTACCACCACTGGTCTTTTCGAAACCCCCGTTGGAAGGACGGATTCGGGCGCCAAATCATGGGTGAAACTTGGATCGCTCACCACGGTGGACACGGCTGGCAAAGCACCAGCGGCATTCTTCTCGACGACATGAAGGATCACCCCATCGTCCGCGGGATTTCCGATGGAGAAGTATGGGACCCTTCGGATGTTTACACCGTTCGGCTACCCCTCCCTGAAGGCTGCAAACCGGTACTGATGGGGCGAGTTCTCTCAGGAATGGACCCTGAAGATGGACCCTGCGAACCTGAAGAAAGGGATGGGGAAAAGTTTGATAAAAACGATCCGATGATGCCCCTCGCATGGGTTCGCGAACGGAAACTACCAGAGGGAAAAAATCAACGGATCTTCGCCACGACGATGGGAGCCTCTCAGGCTTTCACAAGAGATGGGAGTCGTCGCCTAATGATCCAAGCTTGCTACTGGTGCCTCGGAATGGAGAAGCAGATCGATGGCAAGGGCAGTGTTGAGATCGTCGGAAAATTTGAACCGACACCCTTCGGCTTCAACAGCCATCGCAAAAATGTCAAACCTGCTGATCTGCTCGATTAGTTCCGATTGCCTCCGAGAAGTCCCAGCCTCCACAGGTAGTAGAGCAGAGTGAGGACCGCCTGGATCGTCGCTGCAACATAAGTCAATGCAGCGGCTCCCAGAACACTTTTCACTCCTCGCATCTCTTCCGGATCACTAATTAACCCGCTGTCGGAGAGCAACCTCTTCGCTCTTGCACTCGCATCAAACTCAACCGGTAGTGTAATGATCTGAAACAAAACCACTGCTCCGAAAAGCGCGATTCCAGCTGTAATCAGCGGCCCGATGGAAAAGAAGGCTCCTGCAAAGAGCAGCGGAAACGATAACCAAGATCCTAAACTTGCTACCGGCACATAAGCACTGCGCAATGCCAGGAACGGATATTTTACAGCATGCTGAATCGCATGCCCCGCCTCATGAGCAGCGATGGCCGCGGCGGCGACACTACGCCCATGATAGTTTTCATTGGAGAGTCGCAAGACTCTTTGCGTGGGGTCGTAATGATCTGAAAGATAACCCTGGGACATTTCGATTTTGATATCGGTTGCACCGCCCATTTCACAGACACGGCGAGCAACCTCCGCTCCGGTCAAACCAGTTCGAGCAGGAACTTGGGACCAACGGGCAAATGCACTTTTGACGCGCATCTGGGCCCACATGGCCAACAAAAATGCAGGTCCCACAAACACGAAGTACATCGGATCAAAGTAGAAAAATGCGAACTGGATCAAGGGTCTCCTCCTGAAAACCGGGACGCTGGGAAAGCACTGGAAGTTCCCTCAGCCCAGATACAGTTGAAGGCTTTTTTCTATTTCATCCAGACAATTTGCACTCATTTGCCGCTGAGAAGCAAATAGACACCCGTTACCCATGAGCCACCCTCTATGGAAAACGTCACCCCCCCTATAAAATATAGAGTTGGATATCCACTAATCTGCCCGCATAAAACGAACCAGCGGGCCTGCGACATCGGCGATGTTGCCCCGGGTATCCAAGGGCTTTGAGTAAAAAATCTGAAAGGAGGCGTCCATGATGACTCATGGAATTCGCGCCATCATCGTGCTGGGAATCCTGGTTCTAGGATTCGGCGGTCACCCCCTTCATGCCCAGCTGGACCAGGATAACTTTGAAAGTTATGCCATCGGTTCAACGATCAGTGGTCAAGGAAGCTGGGATACCTGGGATCAGGTTGCGGGGGTCGATTCAGAAGTGGTCGGAGGATTCAATTCGACTGTGGGCGGAAATCGCTCCCTCGAATTGGGTCCCGACGATGACATCGTACGTCTCTTCAATGGATTGAATCAGGGAAGATTCAATTTCACCTCCAATGTGTACGTCCCTTCAGGACAAAACGGAGCGTACTATTTCATTCTGCTCAATACCTACGAGCACAATGGTCCCAAAAATTGGTCTGTGCAGGTCGAGATAAATGATGCGACCGGCATGGTCGAGGATTTTGGCGGATCTTCTGCCATCACTGGTCAGTCCACCCCCACCCCTATCGTCTACGACCAGTGGGTCGAAATCGAAGTCATCGTCGATATCACAGAGAATGACTACAGCGCATTCTACAATGGTAGCCAGATCATGCGCGATAACGTGTGGCAAAATGGTGGGGCAGCCGATATGAGATGCCTCGATCTGTACAACGGTGGAACAGGAACTTTCTACTACGACGATGTATTAATCGATGTCGTCGGTGGCTGCGGTAACTGTTGTCCCTTCGACACCCTTAATTGTGTCTCCGATTGCGCAACCGATTCTGTTTCCCTCGACTGGAGCAGTTTCCAGGCAGGCCCATACCCTCTGGGAATCACGGTTCGCAGGGATGGGGTTGATATCGCCAGCTTGCCTGGAGATGCCACCACCTATCAAGATGTCGGTGTTTCCGATGGAGTCCATGAGTACGAAGTGGTTGGCGTCTGCACCGCCGCTTCCTCGTGGTCTACCACCTGTAGCCTGATCCATTGTAGTGCTATCGACAATGATACCTGTGCGACAGCACTGCCTGTCGATCTCGGTGTACCGACCGCTTTCGACACGTCCTTTGCTCTCCTCGATCCTGCCGCACCGGTGTTTTCATGCGCCAATGGCGGTTCCGTGGATGAGTGGTACACCTTTACGCCTACATGTGACGGGGTCTTCAACATTTCCCTGTGTGGCTCAAGCTACGACACTGCACTCGAAGTCTTCGACGGTGGACTGACCCCTGGAGACTGTTCCACGATGACCCTGATCGAGTGCAACGACGACTCTTGTGGTTTCCAAAGTGAAGTCAATTTGACCGCATTTCTCGGTAACACTTACTACATCCGCATTTCTGGCTTCGGTGGTGACCGAGGACCGGGCACCCTCAATATCGGCATGGCAGAAGTCACCGGGCTCACCGGATTCTACGACTGCACGACAGGATTCTCGGAGATCGCGTGGGATGGCGCTGGAATCGGCCCGACCTACGACGAGTATGAGATTCTCAGAAATGGAGTCTCCATCGCTTCCGGCTTACCCGCAGGAACGACGAACTTCACCGATACTGCTCCATTGATCGGCTCACAAACCTACTTGGTCATCGGCACTAGCAGCATCTGTAATATTTCAACAACCGGTACTGCATTGTCATTGACGGCACCGGACCTCACCGCCACCGATGTCATCTTTAGGGCAGAACAACCTGGAGGAGCCATCGATAGCGCCCAAGCCATCTTTGATGCACTGACTGCAACAGGTCGAACTCCTGTCATCATTGAAGGCCAAGCGGATGCCGCCAGTTGCGGCATGCTCGATCCGGCGGTGGCAACGACCGAGCGAGTCTGGTTCTGCGGGGGGTCCTTCCCCAACAATCAGGCGATGAATGCTGCTTCAGCATTGGCGATCGCCGAGGCCCAGGCTCTTGGAATCGGCATCTACGTTGAATCGGG
The DNA here is from genome assembly GCA_002167285.1 of Planctomycetia bacterium TMED53. Lineage (GTDB taxonomy): Bacteria > Planctomycetota > UBA8108 > UBA1146 > UBA1146 > UBA12191. Next base: position 3,617 of record NHDG01000032.1, on the reverse strand, counting down.
TGACGCCTGGGGATTCGATCCTCTCGATCCGGCATTCAGCGCTATCGACGGAATTGGAGATGGTGTCGTCGACGGAGACGACTCCTTCGTCGCAATGAATGGCCTCGACAGCACCTTCGGTCTCGATTTGAGCAGCTATGCGGCGATTACCTACAATCAAGACAATGCCGCGGACAACGACTGGACCGACCAACTCGTTGCCACCGATCTCGACCTCCTCGGCCCTGAAGCAGCTGCGGTCTGGCAGGAATCAACCGGCCTTTACTCAACCGGGGTTTACTACAACACCGATACTGGCGGAAAAGTGATCTGTCAAAGTTGGGAGTTTGGTGGATTTGGTGGCGATCAGAATGCCTTGATCGAAACCTACATCACTGCCCTCGACAGTGGCGGTGGTGGTGGACCCACTTTGCCAGAGTTCCGCAGGGGAGACTCCAATGGAGATGCAGGATTTAACATCGCCGATGCGGTTTTCCTTCTCGCTGCACTCTTTAGTGGTGGCCCACCGAGTTCCTGTGCTGATGCCAGTGATGCCAATGACGACGGAGGTGTCAACATCGCTGATGCCATCTTCAAGCTGGCGGCACTCTTCAGCGGTGGTGCACCGTTGCCCGATCCAGGATCTGTCACTTGTGGAGTAGACCCCACCGATACCGATCCTCTGGATTGCGCGAGCTACAACTGTCCCTGAACCCATTGCTGGCAACTTTGTCGGCGTGCTACAGAGATGCAAAAGAGGCGAGGAAAACTCCTCGCCTCTTTTTTTACTTCTGTTTTCAACCTCGCCAGCGCAGCTTATTCATCGCGCTGAACCGTTTCAGGAGAGAAAGCGGGCAGGCAAACTGCCACGTACTCTGCGCCTCCACCCTCAGGGCTGCTGTAACGAACCCACTCCCCGGCACGGGCGATGACCGCCTGTCCAGGACGCACCATTTGCTCGCCACCCTCAAATTCGACACGAAGAGCCCCCTGAAGAACCAGTGTCATCTCATCAAACCGGGGTCGTTGTCCCGGCTCCTGCCATCCTGCTGGTGAAACCATGCGAGCGACACTGACCGCTTCATCACCGGTATTGACGCGACCCACATACTCCTCGATGCGCTTCGGCATGTTCCCGACAGATTCGACCACCGTCGGTGACTCCACAAACTCGGGCATTTCTGGCTCCTCCCTATGCATCTATCAGCCGCAAATCATAACCGAAGCCCGCTGGCAAAAGACCGGATCTGCTGGCACGATGGAGGTCTGGAGGAACGATGAGCCTGCTGACACTACTGATCCTGCAACTTTGCCTCTCTCCTACTGTGATGGATGAACCCACCTTTGAGGGGCGTACCCATGAACAATGGAAAAAACTGATCCTCCCCGGTGTCGAGGAGCGCTGGTTGACGATTCCCTGGCACACCAGTCTCCACGAAGGATTGAAAAACTCAGGGCTCGAAGGCAAACCGATGCTGCTGTGGCTGATGAATGGGCACCCCCTCGGCTGCACGTGAGGCAATGGCGTGGCGGGCCGGCGGTCCGTCTGGAATGACCCGCGAGTGGCCGAAAAAGCCCGTAACTTCGTACCCGCCACCGATGAGGTCTGGCGCTTGCAGCGACACCCCGATCGCGAGTGCCAATTCTTCCGCCAGCAGGTGGCCGGTCGTCGCACTCCTATCGGTGGCTCCTGGCAAGGACTGTATATCTTCAGCCCATCCGGCAAACTTCTCGCCCGGCAAAACACCCTGCAGGCGGACAAGGCTCTCCAGTTGATGGACAAGGGTCTCGAAGCATGGAGAACTCTTCCTGAAGAAGAAAGAAATCCAGCAGAGCCGGAGCTCTACCTCCCGGAACATCGCTGGGAACTCTTTTATCCTAGCAAGGGTCTGGTCCTGACGAGTACTTCCCGCGATTTCCCTGCAGGAATGGATGCCCCCCAGAAAAGAGGTCGCTGGAATCGAGACCACATCTGGTTCCACGATTCAGAACTCGCCACATGGTTGCCCCGAAAATTGGAAGTGGGCGAGTCCACTGAGCTGCCGAAATCATTGGCATTGCGTCTCGCACGCTTCCACGTCGTCGACAACATCTCCGGCCAGGAAGGCCCTTTCTCTGAGCAGGATATCGAAGAGGCTGACGTACAGATTCAGATCATCCGATCCGAGGGAGACCAGCTCCACCTGCAGATCACTGGCAAGTTCGTCACGGAAAGTGACGGGGTCTACAAACTGGGAGAAACGGACTGGAAACATTTCCCCAGCCGTACCCGAGGGGTGAAGGCAACGATGCACGGCACTGCGATATGGAACTCCGCAAAGCAAGGATTTGATCGCTTCGATGCCATTCTCACCGGAACAGTCTGGGGGGGCAGTGGTCTCAATGGCCGCCGCGGGGTCACCGAATCGAAGCCGGCGAAAGTGGCCTGGTGGATTGAAATATCCGGTGATCAACCCGCGGACCGCCTGCCTCCGGCCTTCGTCGATGTCTATGGCGCAGATTGGATTTTGCCCCCCGGTTCTTGAGAAGACTCCTCAATCAGCAGTCTTCACAGGACCGGTTTGACCTCTACGTCGACCACCACTTTGCGGTATTCGAAGCTGTTGCGGTCTCGCAGAATGCAAGTCACCCGAGTCGAACCCACCTTAACCGCTTTCAAGCGGATCCTACCGGTGCCAACCTCGGATCTTGGGATCAACCAAGGCCGTGCTCCACTCTCCACTTTCCACCAGCGCCCAATCGCCGGAGCTGGCAAGCGAAGATCAAGATGACTGCCTACCGTCACTTCCAGTTTTTGTACGGGGGTGTCAGCATTCGATACTAAAGGGTCGGAGACCGTCATCGTTTGGCAACCGCATAAGAGTAGAATCAACCACCCGTATCTGAAGATGACACTGAATGGAGCGAAAAGTGGATTCATCGCGATCACCCTTTCTCTAACACTGAAGTCAGCGATACCGAAGCCAGCGATACCTTTATTTTGCCCGATCTTGGTGCAAGGCAAGCATCAATTCCTCTGTAGCTTCTCCTCATAGAAAAGATGGACGCCCCTAAATTTGGAGGGCGCACTCCTGATTATTCATCGGCAGTAATGCGTGAAACCGCAAAATGAAAAGGGGCGTCAGGGTGGGAAAGCCCCCTGACGCCCCGATTCAGATCTAAAGTCACTTCGTCAATTCTTGTTGAGCAGTCCACCACCGGTCAAAATCCACGCAGTGGCCAGCCAGGCCGCCCATTGGTCATATGGAAAAAATCCTCCGACAAAGGCTGCCATTATCAGCATCGTGATCACTCCACGAGCATCGACTCCACTGAGTCCTCCATTGGTGTAAACACCCATGGCCATTCCGGCAACGGTCAGAGCGATGATGGCCTGGGCCCAAAGACCGTTATCTGCCAATGCTCCCGTGGCGATGGCTCCCCAGTCAGGTCCCGTTTCTCCGCCCATTTGTCCGATTCCCGCCATCAAAATTCCGACGATCAGAAAGATGACGATACCTATCACTTTGTCCTGCATCTCGATCCCCCAATTTCTTGATTCCCACCCCCAGGGTGGCGGGTCGGATGATCCGACCCTCAACAGTGATCACTTTGGGATCCCACGGCGTCTGGACCCTCAGAGCTTCCCCACCACTGCC
>NHDG01000031.1 GCA_002167285.1 Planctomycetia bacterium TMED53 | reverse complement strand
GGCACATGCGTCATGTTTGACTGGTGGCGTGTGTCCTTTGTGTGCGTTGTCGTCCTGTTGCAGATGGAGTGCTCTATCTTGGTTTCTCATTCTGGGGAGGTGATCGACGCCGTTGGAAGGATGGGCGCGCAATGGCGCCTTTGGATCGTTGGGACTCCACCCGTGGAATCTTGGAATTTGATGATGCTGAAGAGTTTGCCTGGGATTCTGGGAGTCGCGATGATCACGAAGACGACGTGTTCCCGGATACGGTTGAGATTCAACTTGTTTTAAATCCTGCTCGGTCACGAGCACTGGCTCGGATTGTCGACGACATCGGTGAAAGCGATGATTCGATTCGTGTTGATAATGTCGCTGAATATGCCCGCGATGGAGAGCTCTTTGTACGCATCGATTCTGAATGGATCCAGGTGGGCGGCATCTCTGGTAATCGATTGATTGATTGTGTCAGAGGGGTAAGGGGGACCCGTGCCCAGGAACATTTAAGAGGAACTTCTGTGGTGACTGGCACGGAGTTTAGAAGAACGGTTCGTATTCCTGGTTATCGTGATTCCAGGGGGCCCCGATGAAAAATCTCAGCTCTGAATCTGGATTTTCTTTGTTAGAGGTCATTGTCGCTCTAGGAATTCTCGCAGTAGGCATCGGAGCCGCTGTTTCTTTGTTTACAGCAGGAACTGCTGCGCATAGTCGAGCGGTGGATCGCCTCAGAAGTATCGAGGTCTCTGAATCTGTTTTTGCTGCGATCGAAGGGGCTTTGAGAGATGGGGCCACTCTTGAGGATATCCGTGGAGGAGACCTTTTGACGGACCTCTTGGGACGTTGGCCTGGTGTGAGTGTCGATATCGCTTTTGCGACGGTTCCTAAACCTGACTACGTTGACGAAGTGATTGTTAGGCTGAGAATCAAAATGATCTCTCGAGGGCAACAGGTCGAAGAGACTTTTGAGCAAATACTTGCCCGGAGTCGCAGCGTAAGGCTTGTGCCTGAATAGCTTCAAACAGAGAGGATCGCCCTTTCAAGAAGCTCTTCGGGCAAAGTGCCGGATCCCGATTTCAACTGCCAATCAATCTCGATCAACGTGGAAATCATCCTCTGTATGCGATCTTCGTCACAGTGACGATATTGAACTCTGATTTTTGGCAAGAATGGCCGCGCTAATGTCGTTTGCTCGAGGATCTCTTTTTCACCACCGCCATTTTCAACGATTCGTCGAACTGCACGCAGTTCTCTGGCACGTTTTAGCGCCAAAGCTGAGCATTGCAAAAGCAAGCCTTGAGGGTTTTTAACCCGTTGGTCCTTTTCGTCGAGCCAGCCGGTTTCGAGCATTTTTACCAGTAAATCGAGCGCCGCTTGACGATCTTCCTCAAACCAGTGATCGACCAAGTCAAAGGCATTACCATCGCCGCCTCCAGGTAAATGCTTCAGCAGAAGCTCTTCGGAGACGGACTTTTCTTGCTCGGCTTTACAGATCACGCCGATTTTTTCGACCACTTGAGCCAGGGGAGCCATGACGGGCCCCAATCGATCAATGAGTAGCTGGGCGTTTTTGGGCTCGATATTCAACTGAATTTGTCGAAATCTGTGAACCAACCATTGATTCAATTCATTATCCCATGGCAAAGCTTCAGGTTTCCATGGTGGGGGCCGATGGAAGGGGCGTTCGGCGCTGATCCACCAACCGCTGCTTTTGAGGGTTTTCGCCAGCTTTGAGCGACCATCGAGTTGTTTGGTCATCAAGATCAAGATGAACTTGCCTGCGGGTTGTTGCAGAAACTCCAGCCACCCAGCGCTATCAACTTTCAACCAGCGATCTGCACCTTCGATGATGACGATCGACGAGCCGCCAAAGAGATTGGGTGTCCTCAAGTCGTCAAATACGCCCTGTAGTCGATCCTCGTCAGGTTTGACCTGTTCACTCAGGGTGATGATTTGATCAGGATTTGGAGGGCCTCCGGGGGCTTTGGCGAGGATTAAGTCCCTGGCCTCCCTGGCCAAAAGATCTTCCTTTCCGACGATGGTGGCCACCGTGGGATGATCTTTGGTGAGTTTTTGCGCCAGGGAGCTCATATTGAGGGCCTGGGACGATGAGGTAGATCTTGATTTGCGCGCCATAGGCACAGTTTCACGTTTAGGGAGCAGAATGCAATTGACAACTTGACTCGGAAACGGGGTCGATTACCCTCCTGAAATCAAGGAATGACCCGGAGGGTCCGGGTCGGAAGTGTGGTGAAAATCCACCGCGGTGCCGCCGCTGTAACCGGGGACGATCCCTGCAAGTCTCAATCGAGTCGCGATCGAGACAGCCACTACAACATTGTTGTGGGAAGGCGCAGGGTGAGGGTGATCCGGAAGCCAGAAGACCTCCTTGAGGAATGAGTACTCCGAGCAGAGTGGAGACCGTATGTCTTTCTGTCGTGGGGCCATCGTGGCCCTTTTAAATTCCATCCGTTTGTCGATAAAAACCTTCAAAGTCAACGATAGGCTTTCTTCGCCGAGAGCTGTTTCTTATCGGCCCCGCATGGCTCTGGTTTTCCTTTTTGCCTTCGTTGCTTCCTTGCCAGGATCATCGCTTATGGGGCAGGAAGCTGCCGCGGAGATCTCTGTTTCTGTATCGGGTTCTATGGTCGATTCCCATCCATATGGGATTATCTCCGCCGAAGGTAGTCAGTTTGGTTACTGCACGATCGCCGGGGATGTCACTCCATTCGGTGAGTCGGTTGAATCCTACGCCAATTACAGGGTTGCTGAATTGGACCTGCACTCCCTGGAAGTGATTCGGACTTTCGAGGTCGGGTATTATCCGACGGAATTACTTTTGCACGATCAGTTTCTTTACGTGACTTGTTCGAATGATCCATTCTTGTATCAGATCGACCTTCAAACAGGAGCGATTGATTCATTTGCCATGACCGATTCTTCAGGCTTTGAAATATCCTTCTTGTCTGGACTGAATGTCGATGCGAATGGCAACGTCGTCGTCGCCTCCAATGGAGGAAGCTTCGATGGCTCCAATGAAAACGTGGTTGTTTTTGATCCGGTGACAGAGTCGATTGTGAACAGAATCGATGTCGCTGGGGCCATCACTCGTTTCCTGATTCATGACGGCCTTTTGGTGATTCCTGTGGGTTACCCGGAGAATGATTTCTCTGCTTCACCTGTCGTACGGTGGATCGATCCTGATCTGGGTACGGTTGTTTCAGAGGTCAGCATCGCAGTGGATACCGCTGATTTTCCTGGTCCTTCAGATATTTCTGATCTCGGTGACGGAACTGCTGTGTTGACTGTTTTTGGTGGAAGCGCTGAAGTCTTCGTTCTCGATCTTGATAGTCGAGTCCTCACGAGCACCTGGCCTGTCGGAGGAACTGATTTTTCCCAATCTGCCGCATTGCCGTTGTTGAATGGCAATGTCTTGATTAGCGATCTTCTGGGTGGGTGGATAAAAGAGTTAAATCCCCTCACCGGCGATTTGCAGCCATTTGGGGATAATGTTTCTCAGCCGGTAGATATGGTCTTGAAGGACGGTCGCATTTTTGTGACAGAACAAGGGCTTGAGCAAGTTTCAGTTTTCCTTGCTCCTGGTTCCTTTATCCGTGGAGATTCAAATGGTGATCGAATCATCGACGTGGGTGATCCGATCGCCCTTCTGGGCTACCTGTTCCTCTCTGGGAGCCTGGATTGCCTAGATTCAGGTGATTTCAATGACGACGGTTTACTGGATCTCTCTGACGCCGTCGGCGTTCTAGGGTTTTTGTTTTCTGGTGGAGCAGATCCGAGCTATCCCTATCCAGTAGGGGGGGCAGACCTCCAAGAGGATAGCCTCGATTGTGAGAACGGAGCTTGATTTTTAAGCCCCCATTAAGGCATCCTCTGGCAATCGATTCAGACGAAATGAGAGTAATGATGAGATTCATTCTTCCCTTTGTAATCCTTCTTCTGTGGGATTGTTCTCTTCTTCACGGACAAGCGATCTGGTTCGGTGGTGATTCTGCACTTAATGCATTGAACCAAAACCAGGTGATGACGATCAGTGAGTTGGATGAAAGGGTTGAGCTCTTGTGCCGAACTGCCGATGGCGGTGCATGGGTCCACCTCGAAAATGAAACAGTGGTTCGCCGTTATGGTCCCGCGGGGGATTTGGTGAGTGAGATTTCAACCGGGTTGGGATTGGCTGGAATGGCAGTGGATGCCCAAGGTCATCTTTGGGCCAGTAGACCTGGTACTGACGACGTCTTGCGCATTCACGGTAGCACCGGAGAAGTGAGTGCTTTTCCTGTCGCTGGTGTGCCATACGGCATTGCGATCGGTACTGATGGGAAAGTATGGGTTAGCTGCTCCTACTCCAATGAAGTTGTCATTCTTGATAGTGCGGGCTCCATCGTATCGAGTACTCCTGTCGGCTTTTTTCCTACAGGTATTTCTGCGACTTTGGACGGTGGAGTTTGGCTTGCGGAGAAGCAGGGGTTGCGCCGGCTCGACAGTTCCGGAGAGACCGTGTGGACTGGGATGGCAGGAATCTTCCCCATCGGTGTGACCACCGACCCTCAAGGTCGCGGTTGGTTTAGTTGCCAAACCAGTCATCAAGTGGTTGTCGTATCTGAAGCCGGTATCGAAATAGTGATCGATGTACCTGAACGGCCTTTGGGCATCTCGGCTCATAGTGACGGCAGTGTTTCGGTCCTTTCACGCTTAGGTGGGGCAATCCATCGTATTGGCGCAGATGGGGTTCTCATTTCTGAACAGGCTTTTGGATTCCCAACGGGTCGCGGCGATATGACCGGAGTGCAATTGTCGCAAATTGTTGATCCCCTTGGAGATTTTGACGGTGACGGCGTCATGAATGGTGCCGAGGTCGCACAAGGAACAAACCCATTCCTCGGACCGCAGAACACTTTTGTGCGCGGAGACGTAGATCGGAATGGCCAAGTTCAATTGGCAGATGCGATTCAGGCACTTTCCGTACTCTATATCGGTGAAGAAACTTCCTGTATGGAAGCTTTGGACGTCAATGATGACCAGCAATTGGATCTCTCTGACCCTGTTCGGATCTTGGGTTACCTGTTCCTCAATTCGATTCCGCCAGCGAGCCCATTCCCCTCTGCGGGTGCGGATCCGGCACCATTGCCCGGATTTTACTGCTCAAATTGAGGGTTTCTGCACTATTGGGCCAGGGAAGCTTGAAATTCTCTGGCCCGAAGTGTTTGATGAACCTCAATGCGGCGAAGGATCAGTACTGTGCCAACATAGTCTCCTTTGCCCTGAACACTTCCCCACCTTTCGGCTGCTACTTAGCGCCATTCCAGCGATTGAAATTCGATCACTTCGCTCTCGCTGGAAATCAGGGGGAGGTCGTCTTGCGCCAGTTTGAAAATCTGGCCTGAAAGGTTTTACAGATGCAATCAAAGGTCGATCAGGAACACCAGATCGCCGTATTCATCGATCTCGACAATATTGCGATCGGTGTCAAGGAAGCCAATATCAAGAAGTTAGAAATCAATAAGATTCTCGATCGATTGGTCGAGAAGGGGAAAATCACCGTGAAGAAGGCTTACGCTGACTGGACTACTTGGAGCCAGTACAAAGTTCCTTTTCACGAATGCGCCGTCGAATTGATCGACATCCCAATGCGTAAAATGTCAGGGAAAAACAGTGCTGACATCAAAATGGTCGTCGATGCGCTGGAGTTGTCCTACACCAAAGATCATGTGGATACATTTGTACTCGTATCAGGCGACAGTGATTTTTCACCATTAGTATCACAGCTCCGTGAGAATAATAAAAAGATCATTGGTATGGGCGTTAAGAAGTCCTCCAGCAACTTGCTGATTGATAATTGCGATGAGTTTATCTTTTACGAAGATTTGGTACGTACGCGTAAAAAGCGAACTCGCACGACGACAAAAGCTCCGGCTCGGAAATTGACCAAAGATCAGATCGCGGCATTTCGTTTGCTGTTAAGTTCTATCGCTGCGCTGCAGAGAGAGAACTACGAGATCATATGGGGATCCATGGTGAAGCAAACGATGAAACGGAAGCAGCCGACTTTCAGTGAGGAGTATCATGGATATTCCCACTTCTCCAATTTGCTTCTTGATGCGGAAAAGAACAAATTGATCAAGGTTCATCGGGATCAGAAGAGCGGCACGTACATCATCGATGAACTGATAGAAGACGACGTTTAAGGGGACTCTGCGTTCTTAACGGAGATGGTCTTGCCTGTTGATAAATGAAGCGCGGTGAGCTCGCCACCGTATACGCAGCCGCTATCGAGGCACTCTGCGCGGTTAGTTGAATGCCGACCGAGTGCAGCCCAGTGTCCAAAGACCACTCTGCAATGGGAGTTCGCCGCTGGTTCCATTTCAAACCAGGGAGCCATGGATTGATCGGCCTCATCGGGTGGGCCGGTGAAGTCGTTACATAGCTCCATGGATTCTATCTTCAGGCAGCGCATACGGGTGAGTATGTTTGCGGTGTTCCATATATCCGATTGTGGATTCTTGTACCAAGACCAGTCTTCCGATTTGACGGCCTTGTTGAGCTTGGCGAGCCTTTGGGATAATTCTGTCTCTGACCACGTCGGATGGATTCCTGCATGCACAAGATTGAATTGTGTTTCCCCATGAGATGCTTGAAGGACGAAGTCGCACTGTTGGAGCCAATTGATGAGGCTCGGGGCTGCTTTTGAACCGAGTAGGCTGTCTGTTCGATCTCCAGCTCGTGTTTTCGAAACGCCATGGAAACATGCCATTAAATGGAGGTCATGATTTCCCAATATCGAAGTGAATCTTCCATTCCTCTGGCTGACTAGTTTCAGCACCTCTTCGCTATCGGGGCCTTTTCCGACTAAATCTCCAATGAATACGCATTCTGGGTCTTGGTGAGTTTTTTCAATTTTATCGAGGAGTTTAGTCAATGTTTGATAGCACCCATGAACGTCGCCGATAACCCAAATGTCGGAGGGCATTTTTTGTATGCGATATGAGTCTCGACTATTGTCCAAATTGACCTCGAGGAACTAAGTGTTGATACAAAAGTCGCCGGGAGGCTATCTCCCGGCGATAAATTTAATGACCCTGGCACGATTCGAACGTGCGACACCCGGCTCCGGAGGCCGGTGCTCTATCCACTGAGCTACAGGGCCTTTATTCAAAAAGAGTCTGTAAGCGATATGGTCAAGATTTGACCAAGAATGCGGTTTTATCAGATCACCGGGTTCAGGTCCAGAGCGACTGGTGAGTTGTCTTTGGCTAAGGCACAATCTGTGCATGAACAAATCGGTTTTGATCCACTTTGGACTTGCTGCCACTGGCGCTTTCTCCCTTCAGCTTTGGCTTGGAGAGCCGAGTGGGTCTCCAATGGGTCATTCTTCGGTCTCGAGCCTGATAGCTTTATTTCTGCTATTTAGCGTATTGATCTTTGGGAAGCTTGATAAACGCCCTGGGCGGTTTTGGTTATTGCCCGCAATTCTTGGATCGATACTTTTAAGCGGTTGGGCGTCAGGGAATTCCGTCATCTTCGTATGCTTTTATGGGCTCTTGGTTTTATACGGACTGGCTGAACTTCTGTGGATGACTCTCGGGCGTATTCGTAAGGGAGGAGCGGCGCTTCTCTTTTCACTCCTATTGATACCGGTGCTAGGAGGAACGTGGGCGCTCCAGTCCCAAAGGTGTGTTCCCGTTGGTGATGAGGCCCTTGGATTTATGAAGGCTCTGTTTACCGCGGTGAGCGCTGTGACGGTGACGGGTTTATCGTTGATCGATGTAGGATCCGCTTTATCCCAAGAGGGAAAGTGGATTCTCCTGGGACTGATACAGCTCGGTGGATTAGGAACTGTGACCCTTTTCGTGGTCTTTATGAGTGTTTTGGGCCAGGGTTTAGGCCTCAGGCAGGGTCGTGCATTAAGCGAAGCCATGGATGGTATGGATGCTTCCTCAATGAAAGCCCTTTTGGTACCGATCTTGGTAACGACGCTATTTATTGAAGCGGTGGGAGCATTTGTACTGAATCTTGCCGCTGGATTTTCGATCTCATGGCCAAGTTTTGATCATTTATTTCATTCGGTCAGCGCTTTTTGTAACGCTGGGTTTTCACTGCATGCTGATTCGATTTCCAGTTTTGGATCATTTCAAAGAAGCGTGATGGCGTTCTTGATTATTTTGGGTGGACTCGGCTTTCCCGTGATTTGGGCGATTTGGAAGCGGATGAAGGCGCGAACCAATCGATTGGGAGTACATGTCTACTTGTCAGTGGGGACCTCCTGTCTGCTTTGGTTGATTGGTGGTGCGCTCCTGTTTATCGGGGGCGTTTCTATTGGGGAGAGTGCCTTTTGGTCTGTAACGTGCCGCACCGCAGGTTTTTCCATTACCCCCGTTGAGTCGCTCCTCGATCAATCAATTTTGATTTTTATCGTATTGATGTTGATTGGAGCCTCCCCTGGATCCACGGGCGGTGGCCTTAAAACATCGACCTTTGGGATCTTGTTGATCGCCCTGTATCACCAGATTTTTGGCAGGGATCAGGTGCAGTTTATGGGGAGGACTTTGCCCGATCGACTCGTAAGAAGTGCTTCAGTATTAGTCATCGTTTATGCGTTGATCTGGTTCTTTTTGCTATTGCTGCTTCACTGGACCGAGTCGGCTCAACTGAAGGCTGGGTTGATCACTCAACAACAAATACTGTTTGAGGCGACGAGTGCACTTGGAACTGTTGGGCTGAGTATGGGAATCACAGAATCGCTCACGACTAGCAGTAAGGCGGTCCTGATGATCGCGATGATTTTAGGAAGATTAGGACCATTGGCATTGATCGTTGGTTTGGCGTCGTTGTCGCAAAAGAAGGACCGGGTTGAACGGCCTGAAGGAAAAGTGATGCTCGGCTAAGAATCTTCACCTGCTGAAATCTTCTCCAGGTTTTTGATGGAGCCTAATAGGTATAGTTGATCTGCTTCATGAAACTCTGTGTCAGGATCTGGCGAAATGATGTTTTCGTCCTCGGTGGCTCGCTGTAAGCAAAGTAGGTTCACTTGGAATCGATTCCTGATTTTTGTCTCGGCAAGTGTTTTTCCGATCCACTCTACGGGTACAGTGATTTGGATGATGGCTTGGTCATCCTTTAGCGGCAATGAATCGACAGAATTTCTGTGGACCAATCGTCTAGCGAGCCTCTCAGCTGCTTTATCCTCCGGGGCAAAGATATCTCGTTCTTCAACACCGAATTTCCTGAGGATCTTTCTTGTCGTGCCATCGTGAGCCCTGCACATGATTCTGGGTTTCTCGAATGATCCATCGTTTTGGTTGGCGATCATCTCCATTGCAGTGTGAGCGAGGAGTAGAACCGGCAGCGCATTTTCACCAATGGTGATAATGATGACGTCTAAATTCTCGATATGAGATTGAAGGAGTTCTTCGTCTTCGAGGTCCATGATGAGGGCGTCGTCGCAAATATTTTTAACAGCGTCCACTCGATCTGGGTCCTTGTCCACGGCCCTGATATGGATCTGCAGTCTTGAATCTTCATGTTGATTCAGTGTTTTAACCAAGGCGGTGCCAAATCGACCCAATCCAAAAATACCTACCCGGATCATCTTCATGGCAGCCTCCTAAAACCCCGTGCTCTTGATCAAATCGAGCTTAAGAATTCGAAGTTGGTTAGACCAGCGAGAAATTCTTTCGTTAGTTGCCCTGGATTGCAACAAAGAAATCCATTGATCGATTTCCAATATCAGTGTTGTTCTTTGGTTGCTGGAGATTCCTTTAGAAATGTCATCTCTGACCGAGCTCATCCACTCGTCAAGTTCGTCGAGGTCGAGGTTTTCTCCACTTTGATTCTGCGTATTTGCCGTAGAGTCTGTAGGGCCCCGAACCGCCTTCGATAACGCGAGGCTGCTTTTTAATGGGTAACGAGTAGAGAGTTCTTCTGCGCCATCATTTTCAAGCCAGTTTTCAATTTCTTGGTCTGTGATCGAGTCCCCTTGTTTGGCTCGTGTAAGTAGTGCGAGCGTATCGTCAGCGGTTGGCGGGGGCGGTGAGAAGCCTTCGATAGTTTTTACTTGGTCGACATCAATAGAGAGATCGAGGCCATTGGGGGCCGTTAACTTTATTACCCCGGAGCCGACCTCGAGATTGGCTGCTTTAAGTGTGCTACCTCGCACCGGTGTAACTAGGTAATTCACGTCTGAACCTGTATTCGTTTGAATTAGGGCGGCAGTTTCTCTAAGTGCTTTTCTGCTCAATGCGAGGAGATCAATGTCCCTATCTTCGTCAAAATTCTCTATGCCAAGAAGGTTGCCACTTTTGGGGCTGGTGTTTGTCGTCGATGTGGTGGTGTTTTTAGGCTCTTCATAGACGGTCTCTGGAGGGCGTGACGACAAGGACTGGAAAAGGATTGCTGCAGCTATGACAGCGCATATCAAATACATCCTCGTCATTTGGTGTGCTCCTCTTGCAGGTACTTCGACCAGATCGACTGGGTTCGTTTGTTAACAGGAGTGTATCCGCTATTCGAACTCGGGTCATGTCCATGCAAAGCATAGAAAAAGATTCCCTGCTGAGGTCCTGCTTGACCAAATACGTTCATGAAACTCCTGAAGCCGGCAAGCTGTTGATCTCCCTCTGTCATGGTGGTTGGTTTATTAGAGTGACGCCAAGGCCTACTTAAATCTGGGCCATTGGCTGGGTAGCCGACTTCCGTGAAGATCATTGGCGTTTGATGGGATTGTTTCCACAAATTGAGCGCAGAGAGGTGGGGAAGAAGTCTGGCTTCATATTCTGTTTGAGAATGAGCACGATTTATGGGGGCGTTACGCTCGATGAGGGGGAAGTATCCATTGATACCTACCAGGTCAAGTTTTTCATGAAAACGAATCGATTGCCAAGAGTCCCAGTTTGAAGAGTATCCGAGGCCTCCGGAGTAAACGATCCTGAGCTGATCAATCAATGCTGTCCAAAGTGCGGTTTTATTTTGTAAGCTGGTGAGTTCACTACCGATGATGAGCAGTGGTACTCGTGCCCTTGTGCATACTTGAGCAAGATCACGCATCCATACGCTGTAATCTCGCCACCAGCAGTCGAGGGCTGTGGGAGAATACTCACCTCGCCAATAAATAGAATTTTCATCTTGTATCAGAAGAATCGGGTGAATGGCGACTTTGCAGCCTTGTTCGACGACGAAATCTATCGCTTTTGTTAACTGAGTCGGGGTGGGCGTTCTACGATCAAAAACAGGGAACCCTGCCGATCTTTCATCTCTTGTGTAATAGGCAACTTGGATCTGAATCCACTTTGCCCCCAGCGTTTTCGCGATGACGACGTCTTTCCGAAATATCTGTGGTGAATCCTCTGCGTTATAAAGAACGGTGATTCCCTTGATTGGGAAATCGAGTGGTGACGGATCCGTGACATTGCGAGGTGTATTTTGTAGGGATTCATGAGGATCGCTGAAGGCCGCCAGAATGAATATCAACAGTCCGGGGGGCCCGCTGATCAAGATCCTGTTCATTTGGAAGCCTCATTAACGTTGGAGGTCGAAAACCCGATCTGGACAACGGAATGATCATTGCTCAGAATCTATTCAGCGTCCATGGGTACCACCGTTGACGATCAATGCCTCAGCTCACTTCGATGGTCCTGGTGACTGTTTGGGAATTGCTGAGGGCAGATTAAGGAGTTTCTTTTGCGCACCGCCCAAATCTTGCTGCTTTCCTTGTTGTTGGCCTCTCCGATTTTGTTTAATCCGACGCCTGTTGAATCTGCTTTATCTCAAGAAACCGCTAAATCATCTGATTTGCGGGCGTTGAAGAAGCAATTTGAATCCGAGCGAAGTTTGAATGCTCATGAGCGCTTTGCGACTTTGCAGAAGATATCCGAGGAAGGTTCTCGAGAATCTTCAGAGTTCCTTGCTCAGGTCATTCGAGATCCCAAAGAAGAGACGTCGTTGGTCGAGTCAGCGATTCGCATGGTTTCTCTTCATGATAACGGGGTTGGGTTGAAGGCGGTTGTCGAGAAGGGCTTGGTTCAACTTCCTGAGAGATCTCATTGGGTCGTCCGTGATTGTTGGGATCGGGATTTGAATGACGAAGAAGTCGCTTACATGGTGAAAACGGGATTGGGTTTGGTGAGTCGATTGCCAGTTACGGCTCAATCGATTGTGCTGAAGATTGCCCGTAAGGTTGAGGATCCTGACGTAGGCCCTGTCCTGCTTAAATTGTTGGGAAATCGTCGCATACCTGCGAATAACCAGGTTCCGATCGTAGACATGGTGCGCAGGAATCGTGTCGAGGGGGCGACCAAGACACTCGGTAAGATGTTTCGAATCGATGATCCCGATTTGCAGAAATCAATCCTGTTGGCTTTAAGGGACCTTGAGGCTCAGGATCAAAGCAAGACCTTCCACAAGGCACTGAAAAGCCCTCATTGGCCTGTGAGGGCCGTTGCTGCAGATATCTTCGGAGCGACGAGGGATCCGGAAGTTGTGAGATCGCTGACGCCATTGTTACGAGATCCATTCCTTGAGGTTCAACTGGCTGCGACTCATGCATTGAAGCAAATCGGCGGACGTGAAGTGGTTGAAGCATTCATCAAGGATTTCTCTCGATTCGAAGGTCGGGTTCTCGATGACGTCTCCGACGCCCTGTTGTGGCTCACCGGTGAGGATTTCGGAACCAGCAAAGTTTCATGGGAAGCGTGGTGGGACAGCAAAGGTAAAGACGCAGAAATCCGTGGGATTTCCCGGGAGGAATTTGATCGCATTCGTGAAGAGTCTCGAAACAACACGACGGGTACTTACTACGGGCTCAGGGTGATCAGTAAGTTCGTTACTTTCATCGTCGACATATCAGGCAGCATGGAAGAACCCTATGAAGTCGATTCCGTGAAATTGCCTGGGGGGAGAAAAGGGAAAAGGGGAGGAACGGGAGTCGCTGAAGACGAGGAATCTTCTGGTGGAAAGAAACGAGAAGTTCTGCCGAAGATCGAAGTTGCGAGGCGTGAGCTTGTTAGAGTACTTGATGGGATTCCTTCGGGGACTCAGTTCAATATCATCCCTTTCGAATCGTCTTATACGCCGTGGAGACCTGCTCTCGTGCAAATGGATGACGACATAAGGTCCCAATCGATCGAGTTTGTGCAGCAACTAAACCCACGTGGGATGACGAACGTTTTTGATACATTGGCATCCGCATTAGAAGATCCTGAAGTCAACACCATTTACTTCCTGAGTGATGGTGCGCCCACGATGGGGAAAGTCACTGAACCACAGGGGATTTTGGATCGTATTCGTGAGCTCAATTCTGAGCGCAAAGTCAAAATCCACACCATCGGATTTCATTTGGATCCTGGTGCCGCTTCGCTCATGAGGAAGCTTGCGGAGGAGAATCATGGAGATTTTGTAGAGAAGTGAAAAGAGTGCATAAAAAAAAGGATCGCCTCTGAGTGGAGGCGATCCTTTTTTTGTGCGAATTCTGCTTAGAAGTAAACTTCGCAACG
>NHDG01000030.1 GCA_002167285.1 Planctomycetia bacterium TMED53 | reverse complement strand
TCTTCGACAGAAAAGGTCTCCAGTCCCAATCAGTCCGGCACTCGCTCCTCAGCAAAAGTTCGCGAGCAGGAAGAGGGAAACATGATCTTCAGCTTTGAGAAAGCGGATGAAGTCCGCGGTTGGAGAACGGTTCTCGATGGAGTCATGGGGGGGCTTTCTACCGGAAAGATCAGCCATGGCGGTAACTCTGGAACCCTAGTTTTTGAAGGAGAAACATCTTTGCGCAACAACGGCGGTTTCTCCTCGATGCGCAGCAATCTTCCTCGGGGAGCGATGGAAGGCGCAGATTCGATTCAGTTCCGTGTTAAAGGCGATGGTCGCACCTACATCTTTGGAACTCGTAGTTCCAATGGTTCCGGCGGTGATTCCTTTTGGACCCGTTTTGATACCGTTGCCGGTGAGTGGAAGACGGTCACCATCAAAATCGAAGATATGGAGCGCCACTTCTTTGGCCAGCGTCTCCCTGGCAAGATCTCTCCTGAACAGGTTCGGGGTCTCGACTTCTACATTTACGACAAAAAGGCTGGCCCTTTCCGTCTTGAGATCGACCAGATTCGGGCGATCTCTTCCAATGGCCGAGAGTTAGCCAAGAGCTAAAGCTCTTCTTTCATTCGACACACACCTCCTGGCGGTTAACCCCGCCCCTCGCGAGGACTCCTCACCTGAGGAGTCCTCGCACCCATCTTTTTATGGCAGGCCTCCTTGTTGGCATCGCGAAGACCAATTCCGAATTCAAGATCAGAATTTCGGGGAGATGGTTCTTCGCCCTATAAACCCATCGATCTCCGTGGAAATGAACCTTCAGGTCAGAGAACTCCGCGAGTTGGGCTGCTGTGACACGTGGAAGAGGAGGCTTTCTTGCGACCCAGATATGCCTGGGTTGTAGGTTTAATAGCCATTGCACCAATCCTTTCGTCGGCGCTCCATGATGGGGTAGCAAAACATGATCGATCGGCCCTGACAGTGTGGCCCCAGCAAGGATCGGAGCAGTGGCGTCTCCTGTGGTCAAGATGGATTGGTTCTTCCACTCGATGAAGATCAATGGGGAGAGATCATTGGCTGTGGGTTTCATTGCGACGGGAATCCCGCTGCTGATTACTTCGATGCGGAAATCCGCCAATTGAAGCGCTTGTTGGCTTTTTAATCGGCGAATTTTCACTCCAGATTTACACGCGATTCTCACGATGTGTTTGCCCGGTTCCATCGAGTCATAGCCATTGGTGATCCATAAGCTGCTGACAAGTCCATGAGTCAAAAGATCTGGAACGGCTCCCTGATGATCAAGGTGCGGGTGAGAGAGAAACAAGGCATCGACGCTTTTGATTTTTCGTTTCCAAAGAGCGTCGCGGATCCGGGAATAGCCACCGTCCCAAGAGGAGGTGTCCCCAGCATCAAAGAGAAGGTTTACCTTGCCGGAACTCAGTAAAAGCGCTTGGCCTTGGCCCCTAGAGAGTAACTCGATCTGAAGTTGTGACTCTGCAGGAATCAGGGGGATCCAAAATGACAAGATGATGGGAATTCCGAGGTGTGATATCGGCCTCAGTTTTCCAGACAGTATGAGAACCGCGGATCCAAATATGAGACTCCAAAAGAGTGGTCCGGTTGGAGGCAAGATCGTTGGAGTTCCTGGCAATCGGTTCAGTTCGGCAGGAATGGTGGTCAAGAGTCGTGTTAGCAACTTCCAAATCCCCGACAAGTCCACCACGGTCAGGGATAGGCTGCACAGCAAAGTGAAGCTGGCCAATAGGATCGTTAGCATCACCACGGGGAGCATCAGAAGCGTAAAGATGGGGCCCGCAAAGCAGATGGTGGGGTTCCACCAGATGAGAGCAGCATGAGCTCCAAAAAATGCGATATATCCGCCCTTCAGCCACGCCAAGCTGGAAGAGTTACGTTGTGAGAGAGGCGGGATTTCAGAGATGAAGACTTGTTGGGATCTGCATAACTGTAAGGCGAATATCGCTGCTATGGAGATGGTCGCTCCGGGATCAGGGGGAGGGCGGCCGACCAGGCACCATGCGATGATGAATAAACCGGCGATTTGGGGAAAGGATAAGACCCGTCCTTTTTGGAGCCCCCAACAGAAGAATATGCCGGTAACGGCAGCCCTGACTGCGGGAGCATCTGCTCCCGAAATCAACGCGTGTAAAAGAATCAATCCTAGGCTGAATCGCTGCCAGTGCCGCTGAGTCGCTGGAGGTAATCTTCGGCCCAACGATTGAAGTAACGCGAGTATCATTCCCACATGGAGGCCGCTAATCGCGAGAAGATGGGCGAGGCCGGTGTCGCGATAATCGTTTAGGACCCAAGGAGGAATCAGGCGTCGTTCTCCGAGAAGGAGGGCCGATGCCCAACCGTCGCAAATCGGCTGCAATTTTTGCGAAGCTGTGAGACGAAGCTGATCGAGGAACCCCAAGAGTCCAGGATTGCTGATCAGCTGAATGTCCTTCCCCGCGGCCACTTTCCGAATCGGGCCGTTGCCTGCGGTGAGAAGGACGGCAACTCTTGAACCACGACCAGCTAAGAGCGTTGAAGAAGGCCATTCGAGGATGATCTTCCCAGCCACTTGGGTTTCTGCCACGGTCAATTTTGCGAGGGTGGCTCTCAAGGGAGGGGCCGCAGAATCGGAGAGTCTGCTCC
Organism: Planctomycetia bacterium TMED53; assembly: GCA_002167285.1. Taxonomy (GTDB): domain Bacteria; phylum Planctomycetota; class UBA8108; order UBA1146; family UBA1146; genus UBA12191. Next base: position 7,384 of record NHDG01000030.1, on the reverse strand, counting down.
AGGTGAATCGTGGAGCTGTAACGATCTCTCCTTGAATCTTGATCGGTGCGTTCGCGAGGTCAGCAAATGGCCCCTCCGAGTGGAGTGCTGCATTCGGAGCCATCGAAGCGCCGAGTAAATAGGGGAAGAGAGCCTTGGCGCAAAATCTGTTGAAGGCTCTACTGAAACGCCGTTGAAGAGTTAATCCTCCTAAGGAGAGGGCTCCTGCAAGAATGACCACGAGAATGTGCCAATAATTTTGAAGTGGGATCTTACTCAAGGTGACGATGGTGTTACCGAGCCACAGCATGATGGCCGGAATCAGGAGTGGAGCAGTCGTAGGAGAAGAAGAGGAGTCCGTTAGGGGGAGGGTAGTCTCGCTTGATTGTCGCGGTATTGGCTCAATTGACTCAGGCCCATTCTTTTTATAGAGATCTAAAGGCGCCATCGAACTGCTCTATTTCCAAACCGACACAGGAATCCTTTTGGAGAAATTCTTCTGACGAGAAACTCCTGTGGTATTGGAAAATGTGCTCCAATGGAGGGAACCTGTCAGCGTTGGAAAGCGTCCTGGATAGGTCTTGTCGTTGGAGAGCTCGCAATTTTGGGAAAGTGGCAGCATGCAACCGAGAGTTTTGTTTTCGGCATTGCTTCTGGCGTTAGGCCTGTTGGTGGCGGTCTTCTTGATTCTGGGAGAGGAGCTGCAGGATTCGAATTTCTCCTCCCCGCAGTTGAAGCCCGATTCCGACCCCGTCAGTTTTGAGCTCGGTCCCTCCGAGGTCGTGGCTGAAAATACTGCAGAAGTGGAGTCGGTCCCCCCTTCGAGGTCGGTCGGCCGAGTCATCACGGGGGAAGTGTTCCCCTTGGTGGGTGAGCCTCTTCCCGAAGATTTAGTGGTGAGATTGTTGGCGATCTCCTGGCCACGGAGGCTGATGAACAAGGCTCGGGTCGATGCCACATCGATCATCGTGCACGGCGGAAATTTTGGTCTTCAGGATCGCCTTCCGATGAGCTCTGACCTCAAGGGGATCCTCCGAGAGATCACTCGGATCGACTGCCCGAAGGACGGAAAATTTCTTTTTGAGGGAGTCGCACCAGGAACTTATCTGATCTGTGCGGGTAGTCAGTCCACCGTTTGGAGCCCGGCGAATCAACTGGTCACATTGAGTCGTGATTCACAGCAGCAGGAACATTGTGAAGTTTCATTGCTGCCCACGCGTACTCTCGCGGTTCAGGTCGTCTCTGACGGTGAGGCGGTGCCGGAGGCATGGGTCGGTTTAAGGGGTGAGCTGATCGATCGGGCGAAGCTTCCGGAGAGTTTGCGAATGCCGGTTGAGAAGATTTGGCTTTTTCTTCTCAACGATCCGTTCCTCTCGGGAATGACCACTGCTTCAGGCCGTGTCGAGTTTCCTGTTTTGCCAAATCTCGAATATCAAATTCATGCCAGAAAATCCGGTGTCGGCAATGGTTCGGCTTTCGCAGATTTGCAGGAAGATTTTTTGCAGACGGTCGAGCTTGAATCTGGAGGAGCTCTCTCGGGGGTGGTCAGCGATGCGGCAGGTAACCCGCTGGCCAATGCAAAAATATTTTTGACCCGGGAGGTCGACATCAATGTCGATTACTTCGCACCCGGTGCAGAAACGGTTTCACTGGATGATGGTTCTTATCTCTTTGCAGATCTGAAACCCGGTGAGTATGCGCTGAGAGTAGACCTTGACGGTTATCAGTCACTAGAGATCGACGAACTCATCCTTAGTCGGGAGCAAGAGCTGATCGAAGAGATCGTTCTTGAATTAGGCCACCGAATTTCGGGAAGGGTCGTGGATACGCAGGGGAATCCTTTGGTGGGGCAGAAGGTCTCCGTTCGGCCAGATTCAGTGCCGGAGGAGATGACGGATGAAGAGGGCCGGTTCGAGTTCACCACCTTAGCCAATCGAAGCTATCGAGTTCAGGTCGCTTCCGCTTGTTACCTTCGAAGCTCCATTGAAACAGAGGTCGACGCAGAGCCGTTGGAAATCGTCGTCGAGCCTGGTCTTGGCGTTACGGGTAGATTTATCGATACCGAGGGGAATCCCGTCGCTGCGATGGATGTACAAATCTCTGATCGCGCGCGATCTAGACTGAGCGACAGCTATTCCTCTACAGCTTCCGACGAGGAAGGCCGCTTCAACATCTGCTCAGAATTGGTGGGGGATGAAGAGAGTCCCCTTTACCTGATCACATTTTCTTATGGGTACGAGAAGATGGTGATTCCGATCGAAGACGGTGTCACGGATCTTGGAGATCTGGTCGTGACAGCGGCTTCAAAGCTGAGCGGTACGGTTCGTGCTCCCGATGGATCGGTTGTCGGTGGTGCTGTCGTTGAGATTCGATCTCTGGATCGACCCGAGTGGGATCCCACCGGCAGAATGAGGCGCACTGTAATCTCGGGGGCTTGGGGGGAATACAGCATCTCTCTTCCGGTATCCAGCAGGAGCTGGAGGGTGTTCGCCAATCACAGTGACTATTCAGCTTCGGAGTCGATCGAAATTCCTGCCGGCGAACCGGGGATTGAAATCCCTCTCGATCTCACCCTGACAAATGGCGTGAATCTGGAAGTCTGGGTTACATCGGCTGGGGAGCCGGTGGGCGATGCGGTCGTCAAGGTCTCCTTATCCAGGGGTTGGAATTTTGTTCATAAGGTCGATCTCACCGATAACCAAGGGGTGACCAAATTCAAAGGGCTCAATGCCACTGCTTATGACATCGAGGTCAAAAAGACAGGTTTCGGCTCTAGTAAGGTCACGATCAACCTCACCGATGGTCAAGATCTCGTTCAAGAGGTCGACCTCGGTTCAGCGATTTCATTTGGGGGTTTTGTGCTCTGCGATGGAGTTGCCGTCGAAGGGGCTCTGGTGAAAGTCCGAGACGTCTCAGGGACGATTCGGCAAACTTTGACCACATCCGATGGCTCCTTTAGCGTCGATAATTTGGCCAGCGGAGCTCTAAGGGTGGATGTCAGTGCTGAAGGCTACATGTTTCGCAGGGTCAACGGAGTGGACCCTCGTGAGGCCCCGCTCACCATCCTTCTCGAGCGCAGTTATGAGTTGAAGGGCTTTGTCTTTGACGCCAATACCCGGGAGCCGATTTCACGGGCGTTGGTTCGTTTTGATGCTGTCGATGAAAACGGAAAAGAAATCCCTCGCAGTAATCGTCGGATTCGATCGCTGCGTTCGAGGGAAGGGTTCTTCACCCGGGACGGCTTACCCGCAGGGAACTACCGGGTGAGAATCAGTTCATATGAACACTTTACTATTGAGCAGATCATTGCAGTTCCTACCAGCTTGGAAGTGGTCGATTTTCCCTTGGAGCGAGGGGAGCAGATTTTTATTCAGGTGACGAATGCCGAAGGCGAACCGATTAGAAGAGTCAGGGTCACGCCGATGATCTTGCAATCAGGATCGGGGAATCGGGGGAAGTGGACCAACTTGCCGACAGCAGGAAGATTGGAAACCAATGATAAGGGAGAGCTCTCTATCGGAGCCTTGGAAGAGGGCCCCCTTCGACTCCGACTACGACATCGCGATTATCTAGAGATCGAGAGCGAACTCGAAGTGGGGGTGGCCTCTCGTTCTCAGGTCCAGCGCTTCAGCTTGGTTCGCGGGGCTGTCATCCGGGGCCGGTTACTTCGACCCGATGGTTCCCCGAGCAGCGACAAGGAGATCATCTGTGAAAGTGTTGGTGGTCAAGGGCAGAGGATTCGGACTGAATCCCCAGGATCCGATGGTGGTTTTTGGAGTTTCAGACAGCTGCCAGAAGGTGAATACCGTGTTCGGGTGAAGGGCAGTAGCGACGAACCGGTATCAGTGATGGTGCAGACCGGTCAATCGATTGAAATCCAGCTATAGCAGAGTCGTTGCGGTGGTCGGGCATTGCGCGCCAGTAGCGATCGGGGGAAGAGGTCGCTAAAGGGCCGAGTCGCTGCGGCAATTTATCTTCCGAAAAGGTCTTCAAGGGGGATACCTACCCTACGATTGGCACTTTTTTTTAAATCTGGATATCCTTCTGTTGGAGATGTTTGCTGGGCGCAGGGTCCAGAAGCAGCCCTTCACATTGTTGCCGGTCACGATCAGAGAGGTTACCGAACCTATGAGCCAGCTATCGAACCGACTATCGAACTGCCAGTCAAACCATGACACATGGGAGAAGAGAAAGAGAACCGTGGCGTTCGTGCAACGAACCCTGTTGGGGATCTTTTTGTTTCTTGGGACTGCTGGTCTTCATCTCTTCATCGGCCAACAGGGCGCTGCTGCATTGGGTCATTACACCCAACAGGATGGGACCGACGTCAAAGAAGAGTTGACCAAGCGATTGACGGAAGAGCAGGAGGCTCGGTGGATACTCGACGCCGTCGATCGAATGCCAGAAGACGTTCGTCAACCCAAAGGGATGTCTATCGGCGAAATTCAAAAGTTGACCGATGAAATTCTTTTGCGTGGTGAGGGTTATTTGCGCAATCACCCCGAGGGGAAAAATGTTCCCATGGTGGTCCCCGCCCTCTGTCGCATCTATCTCATGAATTGTAATCGACACTTCATCGACAGTGGCCGTCTCTATAAAGAGCGTAACGGGCAAGATGCTCCCGCAGCTTGGACGGCAGCTTTGAAGAAGGGTTACTTTGACAGAATCCACACTCTTCTCGATGGGGAACTTGCCAAGGTGGAAGAGGGCTCTGAGGCCCCTTGTGAATTGATTCGTCTTAAAGCGGATGCCTTCTGGCATGGCCAGCAATACCCACGTTGCATCAATGAGTACAAGCGTATCCTTGAGCGCTGTCCCGATGACGAAGACATGGACGTCGTTCTTACTGCGCTGCTCAATGCTCAAATTAGAGATCGTGATCACAAGGGGGCGGCCGCTACTGCTGACCAGTTCCTCGCTGCCCACACCGATTCGGATCTGTTACCCCATGTGCTGCGACTCAAGGCGAAAGCTTTGCAAGAATCTGGAAGATTGTTGGATTGTCTTCGTTGGTGGAAGTCGATCGAAGGTGTCATCGAAAATGCATTCCGCGGTGATCCGTTAGTCTTCGGTGATAAGACTGTTGAGATCAGTGATCGTTGTCGTAAGGACTTCCAGCGTTATTACGAAGAAGTGAATTTCGCCATCGGATTCCTTGAGTTTGCCCTTGGGAATTACAAGGAAGCTTCCGAAAGCTTTACTCGCGAAATGGAAATACTGACTGAGTTGATCAACGCTCAGGCGGCTTCTCAGGTGGGACAGATTTACGCTAAGAGAACAGAGCGCGTTCTCGAAAGTTTACTGCGCTTTGCCGGCAAGCCGACTCCCGCCATTTCTCTCGGAGAAAATTGGGTCGGCGGAGTCGCTTTCGATCCAGCCCAGGAGAAGGGTAATGTCCTTCTAATCCTCTTTGCTCCTTACGAGAATCCCCGTTATCTGGAAACCCTCGAAAACCTTCAGCGGTTGTACATGGCTCATGGTAACGACGGCTTGAGAATTGGTTGGATCGCTTCCAGTAAGGGGCGGAGTGACAAACAAGAGCAGATTGATCGCTTGACCCGTCAGTGCGCACAGCTGGGCTTGGCTTTTCCAGCAGGTCTCGATCTCGAAGAGGGGTCGCCGAACTTCGGCCAGTACAATTGCCCCGTCGGCGGTGCGACGATGGTCGCTGTCGATCGCAACGGTAATTTGGCTTGGTACAAGCTCGACCCCACATTCAGGGATGATTCCATCATTACGCAAGTGGCGATCAGGCTTCTAGCTGAGAGCCCCTGATACCGGGACAAACTCCTCCACATTTGGCGATTGATTCAAATTTGTCCTCTCATGGCGCAGTTCAGGGTCGGGAATTAGGTACTGCCAGCGGCATTTTCATTCGCTAGAATGGAACTGTCAGCGAAGGAAATACGCGGGGAGCAGCTCGCCAGGGCCAGCAGTTTTCTTCGATTTACGACCCACAAGATGTTTTTTGATTGGATTGAAGATGCCCACCTTCAAGTTCGGCCGTTTTGCATTTTTGACGGCAGCATTTCTGATTTTGGTTCTTCTTTCGATTCCTGCCAGCGCCTATTCCCAAGAGTTGTTCATGGGATTGATGGGGCCAAGTGCTCCCATTGGACCGGTGGAAACATTGTCGAGTCTGGTGGACGAGGACGATGAGGGTCCCTCCGCCAAAGATCTGCGCAAGCTGGTTCAGCAGGCGGCGATGTCTGGGGATGCGGCAGCCCTTGCCGAGGTTTTGCGTACATTAGGAAGAATGCCGGGGCGGAATGCCACAGCTGCGATTCTTAGCACCGCGAATAGCCTTTCTCGAAGCACTGCGGATGACATCTACTGGTTTTTGTTGCAAGGAGTTGCAGGCTTCAAAGGGGCGGACGCCTTTACTGAGATGGGTGAGTTTGTGGTTCGTTACAAATCGAAACCCATCTCCAGGGATTTGCTGAATGCGCTCAGGAAATCACGGAGTAAATACGTAAACCGGGTCGTACGACGAGTCTTGGAGTATTGCCCAGCCGATATGCAAATGATGGCAGTGGATATTGCTGCTGAGGTTCCGGTTCGTCGTACCGTCGATGTCCTGATGCCGATCCTTGCCCGTGAGAGTGCTAAAGAAAAAGACGGCAAGAGACCTCCCACCGAGCTGAAGAGATCTTTGATCTCTGCTCTTGAAGCACTGACGATGCAACAACTCGGAAATAGTCTTATCAACTGGCAGGGTTGGTGGGAACGTGAGCGCAGTCGGGGGCTTAAGGTGATTCGTGAGGAAGCTGAAAGCCACGAATCGACGACGGGGCTGGCACGTCCGTTGGACCCTGTTAGAGCGCGACAGTTTTTGGGGCTCGAGGACCTTCCTCCCGGAAAAGTGTTGGTCATCAAAGGCCCGACAGCCAAAAATGGATTCGACACCAACTACGACCACATCGAACATGTCTTGGAGCGAATTTCGATCCCTCACACCGTGATCGAGAAGGGCGAGGTCGAGAAGTCTTCCTTCAGCTTCAATGGGGTCGCTGCGGTGTTTATCAACTGCAGTCACATTCACAAATTTTGCCAGAACCCGGATCATAAAGCTGGCGAGTATACCGGTAATCGCATGCACCGTTGCGTTGGAGAAGGCCCTCACGATGAGGTCCAGTTCAAAATGAACAAGGACGCAATCGATAAGATCCGGCGCTTTGTCGAAAAGGGTGGATATCTCTTTACTGAAGATTGGTGCTTGATTGAGGTGCTTGAGATTGGTTTTAACAAGTACCTAAGATCGGGAACTGCCCTTGAGGGAGGGAGCTTCGGGATCTCTCCCGAAAAAGGAATGACTTCTCATCCTTTGCTTCGGGGGGTGTTCGTACCTCCTGTCGATATGGACGCCTTGCGCAGGAAAAAGTATGGCCTCGACGATGAAGACGAT
>NHDG01000029.1 GCA_002167285.1 Planctomycetia bacterium TMED53 | reverse complement strand
TTTACCAAGGGGAAGTTGCCGAAACGATGGCTCGATTTGTTCAAGAGCAAGGGGGCTATCTCACCATTGAGGATTTGAAATCTCACAAGGGAGAGTGGGTCGAGCCGGTTAAGACAACCTACCGGGGTGTGGAAGTGTGGCAGCTGCCTCCAAATGGGCAGGGGCTCGCGGTGCTACAACTTCTCAACATCATGGAGGGTTACCCCATATCGGACTGGGGATTTGGTAGCGTTGAATTGTTACATCATTTTATCGAAGCCAAGAAGTTGGTTTTCGAAGATCGGGCTCGTGAGTACGTCGATCCTGATTTCCACGAGGTTCCAATCGAAGATTTAATCTCAAAATCGCGGGCCGAAAAACATCGCGCAGCGATCTCCTCCGATAAAGCTGCCCAGAGTATTGATACTGGCAGGCCACAAACGAGGGATGGAGATACGGTATATCTGACGGTTGCTGATTCAGATGGAAATATGATTTCGCTGATCCAGAGTAACTACCGAGGCATCGGTAGTGGGGTCTGTCCTCCAGGGCTTGGTTTCGGATTGCAGGATCGGGGAGAACTCTTCTGCCTCGATGAAGATCACGCCAATGTCTACGCCCCAGGAAAGCGTCCATTCCATACCATCATTCCCGGCTTTGCTTTCAAGGATGGAAAGCCTTGGCTTTCTTTTGGCGTGATGGGTGGTGCGACTCAGCCGCAAGCACAAGCTTGGGTGTTGATGAATTTGATCGATTTTGACATGAATCTGCAAGAAGCCGGGGACGCCCCAAGGGTCGTCCATGTCGGGTCTTCTCAGCCTACCGGATACACGATGAAGGACGGGGGCGAGGTTGCTCTCGAATCCGGATTTTCAGTAGAGGTCCTCGATCAACTTCGAAAAAGGGGTCATACGATCTCTTCAAAAAAAGGTCTCTTTGGTGGCTATCAGGCGGTGATGAGGGATTTTAATAGTGGAGCATGGGTCGGCGCGAGTGAGTCGAGGAAGGATGGTTATGCAGCGGGATATTGAGGCCATCGTTAATGCATTGTGGTTATCACTGTTCGTGGGGCTTGTCGCAATTTGGGCAATTGATCTGGAGAAGAAACCCGTCGATAGAGTTTCTTTGCAGAGGATTGAAGTCCCCTGTCAAAGCGGCGCAGCACTTCCTTCTCTGACCCTGAATGAGGATGGGATTCCACTGATCTCTTGGGTGGATCAGGATCAGGATGGATATGCGGTAATACGCTTTTCAAAATGGCAACAGGATCGTTGGTCATCTCCGACAGAGATTACTCGGGGGAATACTTGGTTCGTCAATTGGGCCGACTTCCCATCGATGGCCGTCCTGGCGGACGGCACGATGGCTGTTCATTGGCTCGACAAAATTTCTTCTGACACCTATGCCTATGGAATTAAGATTGCGCTGTCGAGGGATGGAGGGAAGTCGTGGAGTGATTCTCTCATTCCGCATACTGATAGATCTCCATCGGAGCATGGTTTCCTATCGCTGAAGTCGATGGGAGATCGCTTCCACCTTTCATGGCTGGATGGCCGTGAAACTCTCAAGGGGAAGCCGATGACTTTGCGTTCAAGGTTTCTCTTCGCGGATGGATCGATGTCGCAAGAGGTTTTGCTCGACGATTCCGTCTGTGATTGCTGTCCGGTAGATGCAGTGGTTGGAGAGAAAAATGCGATTACTTTTTATCGTGATAGAGATCACATGGAGGTTCGTGACATCGCATGGATTCAACAAGCTGCCGATTCGGGATTACCTGAGGCCGCAGACCTCTTGCATGATGATCAGTGGATTCAGCCAGGTTGTCCTGTGAATGGCCCTGCAATATGCGGAAGTCCGGAACGCTGGGCTGTGGTCTGGTATACGGAAGCTGAAAGATTATTACAAAATGGGAATGGTGTAGTAATGCTTCGAAGTGGAGGGGCAACTTCCACAAAAGCGGAGCGCTCTCAGCCACCGTTCAAGATCGATGCGGGTGATCCCCTCGGAAGAGTGGATATCTGTGAGTGGGGAGAAGGCGATTTTTTGGTGTGCTGGATGGAGCAGAATGGAAACAGCGCTGAGATTTCAGTGAGGGAGTGGAAACCCGGTTCCAAACCTGCTCAGCGATGGGTAGTGGCCGAAACTTCTCCAGGAAGAAAAAGTGGATTTCCGCGTATCATTCAGATTCCGGGGAAGAGCCAAGCCATCGTCGCATACACTCGCTTCGACGCTGACAATCGTAGTCGCGTAGAAACGGTTCTGATCGGGGAGTGATCCCTTGGTGAACTCACCGAATACGTTCAGGGGAACCCCCGACCTCCCGTATTCGTCCTTGTCACTGCAAAGTGCGAGGATAGGCTGACAGATCAGTTTGCTTCTTGCTGATGAAGGGTCGCAAATGAACCAGCAAAAGAGACCTGGCGAAGAGATTTCAGAATCTAATTATTTGAATCGTCGGGATATTCTAAAAGGCTTAGGTTATGGAGCTGCAGGATTAACGGCGCTATCTGTGCCCGGATTTCTGCGAGGAATGAATCAATCATTCGATTTGGCATCATTGGGCCTTGATGATGAAGAGATCAAAGAAGCCTTTAAGCCGGCCATCGGGGATTTGCATTCAGACCTCTTCCCCGCGGGGAGGTCGAAGGCTTACTCCATCGCCCCGAGAACGTTGACCGAAGAAAAAATCGCCTCGACTTACAACAACTTCTATGAGTTCACGACCGTTAAGAATCGTGTTTGGCAGATGGCTAAAGGATTCAAGGCGACACCATGGAAGATCGATGTCGGTGGAGCAGTAGAGAAGGAATTCACTCTCGATTTAGATGACCTGATCAAGTTGGCTCCTCTAGAGGAAAGAACTTACCGGTTCCGGTGTGTCGAAACGTGGGCAATGCAAGTTCCTTGGACCGGTTATCCTCTGAGTAAACTGATTGATCGCTGTAAGCCTCTCGGAAAAGCCAAGTACATCAAGTTTGTTACGATTCTCGACAAGGATCGATTACCAGGTCAATCTGACCCGCAGTGGCCGTGGCCATACTTTGAAGCGTTGCGCCTGGATGAAGCCCGCCACAATCTAGCGATGGTTTGCGTGGGAATCTTTGGGCATGCATTGCCGATGCAGTTTGGAGCCCCTTGGCGAGTCATCGTTCCATGGAAATACGGTTACAAATCACCGAAGTCGATCGTACGCATTGAGTTCACTGAAAAGAAACCGAGTACTTTCTGGAACTCAGCAATTCCCAATGAGTACGGTTTCTTCTCCAATGTCGATCCTTCCAAGCCGCATCCTCGCTGGAGTCAAGCGATGGAGAGAGATATCGGCACCGGCAAGCGCAGGCCAACGCTACTCTATAATGGATACGCTGATGAGGTGGCGAGCCTCTACAAAGGTGACGAACACTAGTCCGGATCGATCAGGTTGAGGCTGGCCAAAGCTCATCGACGAGATCACCGATGGTGCCAGAAGCATTATCTCCGATGATGCGATCTGCGACCTCTTTGAGTTCATCCATGGCGTTACCCATGGCGATTCCCAGTCCTGCTTCCGTGACCATGGGAATGTCATTGGGAGCATCTCCGATGGCGACGACTTCCTCGGGACGGATCCCCTCTTTCTCCTCCAAATAGATCAGGGCTTCCTTCTTCCCTTCACATGCAGGTTGGATATCGACCACCTTGAGAGGGCTATTTCGTAACTCGGGAAGAAGGTTGAGGGGGAACCAGGTCATGTAGGCATCGGAATCGTGGATCTGGCGAATCTCATCGGCAAAATCAGCGGCATTTTCATGGCGTTGAGAAAAGACAGAGAGGCGAATCGGTTTTTCAAGTCTGAGGTCTGACTCACTGACAACTTTGATGTTGTTCATGTCGTGCAATGGAAACTTGAGAACCTCGGGGCGTGCGGTAAATGCTTTTTTTGTATCAGCGCACATGACCACAGGCATCAAATCTTCCGCATGTGCAAAGTCGAGAATGACATCGAGATGGTCGGCTTCGATCAATCTTTCACGAATCAGTTGTCGATCTTTAGGACACCAAAGTGCAGCTCCGTTATAGATGATCGTTGGTAGATGGATACCGAGATCATCGACTGCAGGGGCAGCGGATTGTTCAGACCTTCCAGTTGCCACCATCACGCGGACACCCTCTTGGTGGATTCTATGAAGAGCTGACCGGGTATGTGGATGGATGACCCCCTCGTCCGATAGCAGAGTGCCGTCGAGATCGAGGATTAGAGCACGTGGGCACGACATGGGGTCTCCAGATAAAGAGGGCCATTTACATTTAAGATTCAAAAATCCCAAACAGATTAATCCTCCGAATGGTGCCTTCTGGGGGCACTCTGGGCAAGAGTTCGGAATGACTTCAATGAAGTGGGGGGGCTGATTAGGATATCGGGGTCGATCTGGGCGCAACGACGGGCGCTCCATCGAAAATCGCGGTCGTTATATTGAAGGAGAGTCAGATGACCAGTCATGCAGAAGAAGGACTGAAAATTATTTCCGTCTCCCTCGGCAAGGGAAAGGTCGCCTGGAAGGTCGATTTCCCCCCCATTGGGCGTAAAGATTCGCGGCTCAAGGGGCAATGGGAGACTTTGGAAGAGGCTCTCGAAGCACTCAAGAATTATTGCCCCAGAGCTGCTGTAGACCCAAATACGGCCTCTTTAGCCGAGGAACATTGTCCAGATACTCCCTGGGCGAGCTGATCGAAAACTAGTCGGATTTACTCGCAAGACGCCGCATCCTTGGGGAAAATGCACGATATCGGCGGGTTCAGTGGCTTGTCCCACTGCCTCAATCGGTGACTGATCCTGATTTGGCGTCGATCAGGAGCCGTGCCCGCTCGGCCGGCCTTTTAGGCCAAAACATGGAGATCCCTCTTTGTAGGTCGATCTCTGTTAAAGTGAAGTTAAAGGAGAGGTATGTCCACCTTGAATGAATTCAGTATCGAACCCAAGGTCACCATCTTTCGACCGAGTGCTGAGGAGCTAAGGAAGTTGACGGCAGAGATGCCGAATGCAACTCATACGAGTTTCGATAACTATAACGTTCATACCCAGGTCGATTCTCGGTCCAAGAAATCTACTTACGTCATCGATGACGATCCAGCTCTTCACAGTGACCAGTGCATCTCCCGTTTGGAATCAGAGCGTTTGGCGACGATGCAGGATGAGTTCATTCGCGAGGCGGAGATGATTTGCGTGGATGGTTACATCGGCAATCATCCAAAGTATCGCACTGCCGCCAGGCTCTGGATTGAAAAGGCCCACGCCAATATTGCTGGAATGCAGAACCTTCTCTACTACCCGCTTGATGGCTCCGAAGGAGAAGATTGGCAACCGACCCTCACAGTTGTGTACACCCCCAGTGTAAAGGCGGAAGGATACCCGGATGACCGGGTGATCACCGTTGATCTGGAAGCGGGTGTGACGCGGGTTATGAACTCAGACTACTTCGGCGAATCCAAAAAAGGTGGACTGCGCATGTGGAATGCCATGGTCTACAACCAAGGAGGTTTGCCGCTCCACGCCGGTTGCAAAGTGATTCCTGTCGGAGATGAGTCACGTTGCGCTTTGATCGTGGGATTGAGTGGCACTGGAAAGACGACCACAACCTTTACTCGTCAAAATGGATCCGGGCCGGTTCAAGATGACTTTGTTGCATGGATGCCGGACGGCGTTATCCAGTCGACAGAGAATGGTTGTTTCGCAAAAACATTTGCTCTTTCAGAAGAGGACGAGCCGACAATCCACGCAGCGGTTTGCAGGAATGAGTCCTACCTAGAAAATGTTGCTCAAAAAGATGATGGCAACGTGGACTTTTTCGATGAGTCCTATACGCAAAATGGTAGGGCAGTCATCCGCATGCAAGATGTGGATGGAGCTATCGATGCCCGCGAAGTTCCAAAGGCAGACTTCCTGCTGATTTTGAACTGTAACGAAAACATCATCCCAGGTGTTTGTAAGCTTGATGACAAGCAAGCAGCTGCATACTTCATGCTTGGAGAGACCCAAGGCACCAGTGCTGGTGGTAAGGATGAGGCTGGTAAATTCCTCCGAGTTCCAGGAACCAATCCTTTCTTTCCGCTGCTTCATGCACAACAAGGCAACCGTTTCCTCGAGTTGTTGAAGAAGCAACCTCTAGAGGTTTACCTGATGAACACAGGTCGAGTGGGAGGCCCTGTTTCTGATGAGCGCTCAATGAAGGTGAAAATCCCACACTCTAGTGCCATCGTTAAAGGCATCGCCGAAAACACCATCACATGGGAAAAGGATCCAGACTTCGGATATCAGGTCGCTAGCGCAGTACCTGGAATTGCTTCGGAGGATTTAGGGATTCTGCAGCCGAAAGTGCTTTATCAAGAGCAGGGACGCGAAGTTGAATATGCTGATCATGTCAGCAGAATTCAGCGAGAGCGAGTTGAGTACATGAACTCATTCCCTGGGCTTGATCAGGAGATCATCTCCGCGCTCTCTAGCTGATTCCAGTTTCGATAGGGGTACCCGTTGACTCCTGATTCATACGGTGCGTTGACCAATGTCGTCGTGATCTTGTTGACCGTTTTCTACGGATCATTGATCACCGGTGAATTGTTGTCCCTTCGTAGGAGCTCTGGGTCCATTCAAGAGCCTGGTCCAAATCTGATATGGCTAAAGCTGGCTCTCTTGATCCACTTCGGCGTCGTATTGATCAGGGGTTTTGAAGTCGGATCCTGTCCAGTCGGTTCACGCTGGGAGGCGTTTTCACTTCTGGCACTTTTGATCGCGTTCCTTCAATGGGTACTTGTCGCTACGAGCAAGGATCGATCTACCTTGTTGTACGGCTTGAGTTTTGCATTCGTTCTGCAATTAGGCTCTGCAGCCTTTAGCCTCACATACCCTGGTGAAGAAGTTCCCGTCCTTGATTCGATAAGATCTCTTCACGCCTTTTCAGCCCTACTGGGACTTGCGGGGGTTTCCATTGCAGGTATCCATGGCGTTCTTTGGACATTGCTGCGTCGGTCTATCAAGAAGGGCCACTTTGGCCTGCTTTTTAATCAGCTCTCAAGCCTTGAATCATTGTCTGTTTTGGTCAAAACGGCGACGACAATTTCAGCGATAACATTGACCATCTCAGTGGCGAGTGCGTTCATTCTACTCGATGACACAAATCGAGAGCGGTCGATAGGGTTTGAAAGTATTGCAACAGTCTCAGTGTGGTTGATATTTATGATTCTGGCGTTGGTTCCCAGATCCAACAACAGTGTCACCGTTTGGAGAACCAACTTTTCCTTGGTAGGGTTTTTGGCAGTGTTATTGGTTCTCGGGTGGATATCAGTTAACGGATTCCATGCCGGATGAAGATTTATAGCCTCACCGTCTGCCACAAGGTTTTCCCAATAGAACTACGGGAGAAGATTGCATTCAAGTCCGAGGAGGCGACCGCCTTCTTGTCGGAGTTGAAAGACAAGCATTCCATCGATGAGGCACTTCTTGTTTCGACTTGTAATCGCACGGAGCTCTTTATTGGGACAGACAATGTTCACAAAGGACTGTCTTCCCTCGAAGAGGTCTTACAAATTTGGGAAAGAGAAAGAAATTTCAAGCTTCCCATCTGCCCTCCTCCAAACATCGTTGATCACCATAAATCGGTAGAAAGATTGCTTCGGGTAACAGCTGGCCTGGAGAGTCAAATCATTGGCGAGTCGGAGATTCAGGGTCAGGTTAGAAATGCCATGAACCATTCTTCAGATGCTGGGGTTAACGGCCCAGTAATTTTGAAGTTGTGGGAGAAGGCTTTGCGTTGCGGAAAAAGGGTCCGTTCAGAAACACCCTTGGGTGATGGTGCACTATCGGTTGCCTACGGTGCTCTCGAGGTCGCAAAGAAAATCTTTGGCGAGCTCTCCAATGTAAGGGTCACCGTCGTCGGAGCTGGAGAAGTTTCAGAGTTGGTACTACAGAATTTGCAGGGGCAATCGACAAAGAGCTTGAAGATTCTCAATCGAAGCCTTGAAAGAGCAGAGCATCTCGCAAAGACACATGGCGCAGGTTTAGGTGGATTGGATGAGCTGCCACAAGCCCTAATCGATTCAGACCTTCTCATAATTTCTACGGGTGCCAGCGAGCCCGTGATTTCTAAAGAAATGGTTTTGAAGGCGCTATCAAAACGAAAAGGGGGAGGTCTGCTATTGGTCGATCTCGGTCTCCCCCGCGATGTAGATCCAGCAGTTGATAAGATTGGCGATGTCTTCTTATACAATCTTGACGATCTCGCTCGCTTGGTAGAGGAAAACCTAAAGACTCGCCGCGATGCGATTCCAGAAGCAGAAGAAATTGTTCATCATGAAGCCAAGCAGTTTGCTAATTGGCTCGATTCTCGAAGGTTGGATCCTGCAATCCGTTCTCTTAGGGGTGCACTCGAAAACGCAGGATTGTATGAGCTTCAGCAAATGAAGAGAAATTTGAGCACCGAAGAGTATGAGCGAATGGAGAAATTGGTTCGCAAGGTCATCAATCGCCTACTCCACAGATCGACACAAGAACTACGGGAATCATCTGATCAACTGGAGAAAAACTTTCTTGCAAGACTTGAGTCCCTTTTCCATATCGATGCCGAAAGCGAGGAATAAGCAACATGAAAATCAGGTTGGGAACTCGCGCTAGTATCCTCGCCCGTACCCAATCAGGTTGGGTTGCCGATCAGTTGCGAAAGGTGGATCCAGGGCTTGAGATTGAGGAAGTATTAATCGAGACGATCGGAGATCAAGATCAGGAAACACCTCTTCATGAGGCAGGAGCTCCTGGCGTTTTTACTGCAGAGGTTGAACGCGCATTGCTGGATGGTCGAGTAGACCTTGCCGTTCATTCTCTGAAAGACCTGCCAATTCGCCAACCGGATGGTTTGACCCTTGCCGCAATCCCGCAGCGAGAAGATCCTCGTGATGCCTGGATCTCTGAGAGTTTCGCCGGGCTTGTCGATATGCCAGCAGGATCGGTTATCGCAACCGGATCGCTCAGAAGGCGCTGCCAAATCTTGAACAGATATCCCCACTTAGTCGTCGAAGGAATTCGTGGAAACATCGACACGCGAATTTCTAAGTACAGAGAAAGGGGAGCAGAGGGCTTGATTCTCGCTGCAGCTGGCATGCATCGCTTGTCTCGACAATTGGATTATCGCTCCCTGATCTCAGTCACAGAGATTACCCCTGCGCCAGGTCAGGGTGCATTGGCATTGGAAGTCCGTATCGACGACCAGAATTTGGTAAAGCTGATCTCAGAGATCGATCATTCAAAGACTCGGGATTGCGTGACCGCCGAAAGAGCACTTTTGCAAGCTTTGGGTGGCGGATGCCATCTACCTGTGGGAGCACTCGCTGGAATTTCTGGGGACACGTTGAGTCTATGTGGTGTTTTAGGATCTCTTGATGGAACTGATTTGGTGCGACTTTCTGCTGAAGGATCACGTCATGATCCGCAAGCGATTGGAGCAGAGTTGGCTGACCTGATCAGGAAAACAGGTGGTGACGAAATCCTGCGCCAATTAGACGCTGGGTTGGAGCAAGGATGAGCTCTGCGGCCCTGAATGGAACCTCTTGGATCCTGACAAGGCCACATGAACGAGCGGTACCGTGGGTTCAGTTTTTGGAAAGCCACGGTGCAGTCGTCATGAATGATCCGGTTTTACAACTTCAGCCGATTCAAAACTCCATCGACATCGAAATCATCAGAGATGCTGATTTGTTGTTGTTTTCAAGCGCCACGACTGTGGATCATTTTTTTTCGTTACTATCAGTTTCGTTAAGGGAGATTCTAGAAGACGGATCTCTCCCGAAATTTGCGGCAGTTGGAGCAACGACCGCTGAAACTGTTAGAGCGCACGGATTTGAAGTTGATTTTGAAGGGCCCGGAACCGGCGCAGCCGATTTGGTAAATCTGGTCTTGGAGAGCTCTTTTTCCGGATCAGCAGTCCATGTGACTAGTGATGCGGGTCTGCCTCTCATCGTTGATAAACTCGGTGAGGCAGGAATCCTTTGCACGAGGCTTGAGGTCAGCCATTCCTCATTGGTACCCGGGCTGGACATTTCCAAGTGGTATAGCAATAGGGACCGATTGACAGGAATCATTTACAGTAGCCCTGCAACGGTTCGTGGAGTTGTCGATCAGTCCGGTGATTTCAAGAGCTGGATTTGTTCGATTCCTGGGATTGCTGTGGGTGAAAAGACTGGTGCTGCCATGCGCGGCGTAGGGATAGATTTCTGTGTAGTTGCTGATTCTGCTGATCAAAATGCGTTGTTAGAGGCCTGCGTTTCCGTGATTTCTACTGGTAACATGCGAAACGACCAGCAAGATTGAGGCTGTTGATCCACAAGTGGACGCTTGTCAGGACAGCAGCTACGAGAAAGGGACGAAACCTTGGATCTCGAAAATTCACTATTGATTCGAAAATTACGTCGTCAACCAACAGAGAGAACTCCGGTTTGGTTCATGAGGCAGGCCGGTAGGTACCTTCCCGGATATCAGAGGATTCGCAAAGGGATGAACTTCCTCGATCTGTGCAAGGATCCCGATCTTGCAGCTGAGGTCACCGTCGAACCCCTGGAAGTCCTGAACGTTGATGCGGTGATTATTTTCAGCGATATCTTGGTTCCCCTGGAAGCGATGGGGTTGGGAGTTGAGTTTGGTGATCGGGGTCCTTGTATGTCTGACCCTCTCAGCAGTCGGGCTGACATCGATGCTTTGAGAGTTCCAGATCCAGTTGCAGAGACTGGCTTCGTCATGGACGTGATTCGAACGGTTCACAGGCATGTTGACGGACGCGTTCCTGTTTTAGGGTTTGCAGGAGCTCCTTGGACCCTGACTTGTTATGCATTGGAAGGGTCGCCGAGTAGAACTTTTGCGGCTGCCCAGAGAATGCTCTACGAATCTCCACAGGATGTTCATGTGTTGATGGAAAAAATTGCTGATACGGTCACGGAGTATCTCAAGGCGCAAATCGCAGCAGGGGCTAACGCCGTTCAGCTCTTTGATTCCTGGGGTGGGATGCTCTCCCATCAGGCATTCGATGAGTTTTCGCTCCATTATTGTCGTCGTATTCTCGAAGGCCTCGATGGCTGTGGAGTTCCAAGAATTCTGTTTATTCGGGGTGCGGGAAGTCACCTCGAAAAGATCGCGAAAATGGTGGATGAAGTTGGAGTCGAGGCGGTTGGCCTGGATGAAATGATTCCACCGGAACAGGCGATTCGGGTATTTGGGGATCGGTGCGCCCTTCAGGGGAATCTGCCTCCTCAGGCTCTTTTCGCCCCTCAAGAAGATTTGTTGAAACGGGTCAGGGATCTACAAGCAGCCTTCAAGGACCATCCTGGCCATGTTTTCAATCTAGGACATGGGATTTTACCACCGACTCCTGTACCTAATGTTCAGGCGGTAGTTCGGGAGATCCGTGGGGAGTGATTCCCCCCGTCGAGTGGCAGTTATCGGAGGGGGAATCACTGGTTTGTCCGCCGCATGGCGGTTAAAGCAAGCGGGAATCGAAACGGTTCTCTTCGAATCATCTCCGAGGCCTGGTGGCTGGGTACACACCACTGAGAAAGATGGTTTTCTACTCGAGTGGGGCCCACATTCGGTTTTACCTGGCAGCTCAACATTGATTGAGTTGGCGGCCGCTGTCGGCTTAACCGAGCAGTGGGAGAGTGCCGATAGCAGGGCTCGGCGCAGATATATCTACCGATCTGGTCAGCCAAGAGCCTTGCCCCAATCACCTCTTGGAATTCCATTTTCCACAGCGCTTTCGCCCAAGGGTTGGTTGAGGGTCGCGACTGAGCCGTTCCGATCAACAGCCGGATCACCTGAAGAGAGTGTTCAGAGCTTCTTTCGAAGGAGACTGGGTAGAGAAGCCTCAGAGATTCTCGCCGATGCGATGGTGGCTGGGATTAGTGGGGGAATTCCAGAAGATCTGGAAATGGAGTCATTTGCTCCAGCGGTAGCAGAGATGGAGCAAAAATATGGGAGTTTACTGCGTGGCTTGATGGGTCGGCGACGCCCGGAGGGTGTCCCATTCAAAGGGACCGGTACTCTTCGTAAGGGGATGCAGTCCCTTCCAGAGGCACTCGCCAGTGAACTGAGCGACACCTATCAGGGAAGAAATACCGTTACAGATCTATACCGTTCAAATGACGCCTGGAGTCTCAAAGTATCAGGGGCGTACAAAGGGGATACGGATCGATTTGATGCCGTCATCTTGGCAACTCCAGCGGAGATCACAGCCAGATTGGTTCGTTCACAAAGCATACGTTTAGAGCAGCTTTTGGGATCGATTTCTTACGCCTCAATGGTTCTCGTACAAATCGCATACGATGCTTCCAAGTGCCATTTTAAGCCGGATGGCTTCGGTTTTCTGGTTCCACGGGGCCAGGGGCTGCAGATCCTGGGGTCGATTTGGTCCTCAACCGTTTTCCCTTGGAGGGCTCCGGCAGGGAAGGCTCTGGCGACAGTCTTTATGGGTGGAGTGCGGCAGCCTGCTCTAGGAGAGTTAAGAAAAAGTGACATCGTTGAGATAGCCCTTGCCGATATGGCTCGTGTCCACGGATCCGGATTTGTTGCTGATTGGAGTGAAGTCGGACTCGCTCCCTCAGCGATCCCACAGCAGAAGCGGGGGCATTCGCGCAAGGTCGCAGCGATTCGTAAAGTCTGCGCAGAGATTCCAGGAGTAGAGGTCGTGGGGGGATTTATCGATGGTATTTCCTTGGAAAACTGTGCTCGCTCAGGGTTTCAAGCTGCAGATCGCGTCATCTCTGGTCACTCCAGTCAGTAAGTTAAAGTCAACAATCCGGTTCATCTTAACTCGATGGCGATTTGAGCTGTTCGACAGGTGAGACCGCTGAGATCAGGTCTCTGTCGGAAACGATTTCCGGATTTTTGATATCCCAAATAATGGGCCTGAAAAAAGTTTCCATATTCAACAGTATCTGAATAACAACCCTAGGCAGATTACGCCTTAGGGATAAATTAGAAGCTCTCTTCCAAAGACAATTTGCCAGGGAAACCGATTTCAGCGGTGCTCATCCCAATCGAACCTTTTACCCAGCGCACACTGCGCTGAGGTGGAAAAGCACCCTGTGTAGGAGTCTCCAAAGACATCCTTGGCATCTCCAGACAAGTTAACCCTGTTGTTTCTCGATCCGGGATGTGCCCGGGTCTGAATAAACCCTTTGCGACCTGCGGAGTGCAGGTTTATTGGAGGTAAACCCATGAAGACGTCTCCCCTCGCCTTCCTGGTGTTTGTGATTCACCTTGTAGCAGTCACCTCATTTGCAGGTGCTCAGTGCGAGCCCGGCTTGGACTGCAACGGGAATGGAATCTTGGATAGTTGTGATATCGCTGATTTCAATAGCGATGATTGCGACGGTGATGGTGTTCCTGATGAATGCCAAATGACCCTCGACCCATCCTTAGACTGCAATCAGGACTTGATCCTTGATAGCTGTGAAGGAACGCTCGAGGAGATTTTGAGCAGCCCGAACTCAGCATATGGCGAAAGTCTGGATATGACGTCCAGCTGGCTCGCCATCGGCTCACCGGAAACTACGACCAGTGGAGTTACTGCTGGTGCTGTACATCTGTACAGAAATATCGGTAGCCGCTGGATTTCAGCTGGCACTCTTCACCCTCCAGTTCCAAGTGAATCCGCCGAATTCGGCCACAGCGTGGCGATCACTGACGATATTCTCGTTGTCGGTGCCCCTGGTAGTGGAAGTGGTTCCTCTCAAGATGAAGGTGCCGCATACATCTACCGTAGGGTTGGTCTCAACTGGACTCTCGAACAGCAGTTGGAGCCCGCCGGTGATGAAGATGGGGCTGAATTTGGTATCTCTGTCGCTGCCGAGGGTGACATCGTCGCAGTTGGAGCATGGTATGCACAAGCGACCAGTGATTCAGGCGCGGTTTATCTCTACAGCCATGATGGACTCAACTGGAATCTCGACCAATTGATCGAATCGCCAGATTCCAGTGGCGACAAGCACTTCGCTGCATCGGTGGAATTGTCAGGGGACATTCTGCTGGTGACCGATCCTCGTGCAGACGCTGGACCTGAAGATGACGCAGGTGCTGTTTATGCGTACAAAGCATTCTCTGCGACCCTGTGGGCATTCCTCCAGAAGATTACTGCTCCTTCTCCAATAGATGGAGGCCAGTTCGGCCATTCCATCGATGTTCTTGGAGATCAATTGCTGGTTGGTGCGCCCAACAGCGGATCAGGTTCACGGGGAGAGGTGCACCTTTTCACCCGCGGAATCAGTACTTACAGCAGTACAGCAATGTTTTCTGGTGAGTTTTCAAACAACAATATGGGTAAAGACGTTGCGCTCAATGCAGATGGGATCATCGCTGGTGCTTGGAGAGCAACAGGAAACATTGGTCAGATTGTAGTATTCCAGAAGGATGCAAGCGGCTCCTATCAGAGAGAAAACTACGTACCAACTGGAGCATTAAGCGGTGACCGAGTTGGTCAACGTGTTGCCACTGCAGGTCGTTGGGTTGCGGGAGTGAGTGTCGTCGATAATTACGTTGCCATCGACAGGCTCATCGATCTCCCTGACTGCGATGAAAACGGCGTGGACGATCCATGTGATATTTTCCTTGGTAATGCTCAAGATTGTAATCAAGACGGAAAGCCAGATTCTTGTCAGATTGCTGATGGAGAGTTAGCCGATTGTAATCTCGACGGGATTGCAGACTCATGTCAGTTGGAAGATGGCACTGCAGAAGACTGCAATATGAATGGAGTGATCGACTCCTGCGATATCGATTCGGGAACTTCATCAGATTGTAATCACAACCAAATCCCTGACGATTGCGAATCTGACTGTAATCAGAATGATATCGAAGATAGTTGTGAAATTGCTTTGGGTCTTGCCTCTGACTGCAATGGAAACGACATTCTTGATGAGTGCGATCTGAGCGCTGGAACAGCGACAGATTGTAACAATAACTCTGTACTCGATAGCTGTGATCTTGCCGACGGCAATGCTGATGATTGCGATGCCAATGGAATATTAGACGTTTGCGATATTCTTGCTTCGAATGACAAGGATTGTAACTCAAACCAAATTCTGGATTCATGTGAGATTCAGAATGGCACAGCTCTTGATTGTAATAACAACAACAAACCCGATATCTGTGATGTCGCTTTTCAGGATTCACCAGACTGTGATAACGACTTGATTCCGGATGAGTGTGAGTTACAGGACGGTAGCGAAGAAGACTGTAACTCTAACAATCAGCTGGATTCCTGCGACATCGTCGACGGAACTGATAATGACTGCGACGGTAATGAGATTCCGGATGTCTGTGATATTACTAACGGCGCTGTCGATTGTAATGAAAACAGTATTCCGGATATTTGTGAGCAGGACGTTGATACCGAGCTTCCAGTTATCGACGGCTTACCGGGTAATGTTTCGATCTCAGCATTTGAGGGGGAGTGTGCAGCTACATTTAGCTGGGATGCTCCAACTTTGACAGATAACTGCGGCATTGCATCAGAGGTAGTCAGCCATAATTCCGGTGACTGGTTCTCGGTGGGTGACACGATCGTGACATGTACAGTCACAGATGTCAGCGGAAATGTAAATGAGCAGATGTTTGTTGTGACTGTCGTTGACGATGAACTCCCGGAGATCATTAATGGTCCCGCAAACATCATCGTTGATAATGATCCCGGATCTTGCGAAGCCTTGATTACCTGGGATGAGCCGACTGCAACTGATAATTGCGGCATTGCCGATTTGAGTTGTACCTTTGATCCGAATACTTCTTTCCCGACCGGTACAACCACGGTGACCTACACCTGTACCGACGTGAACGGAAAAGTCGCCAATCATTCCTTCGACGTGACCGTGAATGACGCCGACTTACCAACGATTCAAGGTCTTCCCGGTCCGGTTTTCGTAAACAGTAACCCTGGTACTTGTTCTGCCCAGATTAGTTGGCCAGAGCCGCAGTATTCAGATAACTGCCCAGGTGCAACTGCCACCTCTAACAGATCCTCCGGATCCGAATTCTCTGTTGGGACGACTTTAGTTACCTACACAGTATTGGATGCGTCAGGAAACAGCGCACAGGCGTCATTTGAGCTGACGGTTATCGATAATGAGATGCCGACGATCAGCAATGTTCCTGCGGATGTGACACTTACCAATGACGAAGAGCTTTGCGGAGCGGCTTACAGTTGGGAAGAGCCTGCAATCACGGATAACTGTGGGGCCCCAGCACTGACCTCTAGCCTTCAGTCTGGCCAAGTGTTCCCGGTCGGTTCGACTTTCGTCAGCCTTACCGTCGACGATGGAAACTCAAACATTGTTGAAACCGGATTCACGGTAACGGTGATCGATGACACTGCACCATTGATTTCCAGAATGCCTGAAAACATCGTCATCGACGCTGATTTGGGTAGCTGTGAAACTCAAGTTGATTGGGAAGAGCCGGAAGCAGCCGATAATTGTGGTGTATCCACGCTAGTGGCAAACCACGTTCCTGGGCTTTACCCGGTTGGTGAAGCGGAAGTGATTTACACGGCACAAGACATCAATGGAAACATCTCTATTGAGTCATTCACGATAACGGTGCTTGATAATCAACTTCCGGAAATTGCGGGGCTTCCAGTTGATCTTGAAACAGACAACTTGGCAGGGCTTTGTGGAGCCAATCTTGCGTGGCCTGCACCGAGTGCTTCGGATAACTGCGGTGTCGAAACAATTGAATCTAGCCATCAGCCAGGTTCTGAGTTCCCAGTGGGAATCACGACGGTTGTCTACACCGTTACAGACATCAATGGAAATACTACAGAAGATTCATTCTTGGTCACTATCCATGACGTTGATTCTCCTGAGATTGATGATATGCCAGGCGATATTGTTGTCTCCAATGATGAAGGAGATTGCGGTGCTCTCGTTAGCTGGCAAGAGCCAGCAGCAACCGATAACTGTGTCGTTACTGATCTGTCTTCAGATCATGTAAATGGCGGTAGTTTCCCTGTTGGTACAACGGTTGTCACCTACACAGCAACGGATGGTGATGAAAACCAGTATTCTGAGACCTTCGCGGTTACCGTATTGGATCAAGAAGCTCCTGTTCTCGTTGGTTTAGTAGAGACCGTGACATTCACCAACACTGAAGGTCTTTGCAGTGGATTGGCAACTTGGGACGCCCCAAGTGGAATCGATAATTGTGGCGAAACCACGATTACTTCTAGCCATGAACCTGGATGGTCATTTGAAGTTGGAAACACGCTCGTCACTTACACGGTGACCGATAGTCACGGTAATTCCTCAAATGGAGAGCTCATCGTCACAATCACTGATGACGAAGCGCCAACATTTGTGTCTGCGCCTGATTTCATTAATGCGACAACGGATCCAGGAACATGCACGACATTCGTTGGCTGGGATATCCCTGAAGTTGACGACAATTGTCAGATCTTCAGCCTCTCTACCAGTAATCTCCGTGATACAGAGTTTGGTGTCGGTGTCACTGAAGTGACATACGTTGCCACAGATATCCATGGAAACACTGCAGAGCATAGTTTCGTCATTACAGTGAGTGATGATGAGATGCCCGTGATTGAGCCTCTCCCTGAGGTGATTGCGATCGATACCGAATCGGGTCTTTGCACTGCTGCAGCCCACTGGGAAGATCCTACTCCGACTGATAACTGCGGAATTCTTAGCTTTGAGAGTAGCCATCAATCTGGCGACATCTTCGAATTGGGTACGACCACAGTTACAGTTTCTACAACTGACATTCACTTCAATGTGACGACAGAAACCTTTGATGTTGTCGTGACAGATGCTGAACTGCCTGAGTTCACCTCATTGCCAGCAGACATTCAGCTGATTGCAGAGGCAGGAATCTGCTCTGCAGTTGCAGAATGGGAAGACGCAACGGGTACGGATAACTGTGGTGTCCTTTCTATCACTTCGAATCGCCAATCTGGTGAGCATTTCGATGTTGGAACAACTTTGGTGACCTTCACCCTAGAAGATGTGAATGGAAACTCTGTTGAGCACCAGATGAGTATCACTGTCACGGATCTTGAGTTGCCGGTGATCACGAATCTGCCTGCTCGCGTGACGATCACGACAGAGCCAGGCATTTGTATGGGTACGACCTCATGGTTGGATCCGCTAACATCTGATAACTGTGGTGTAGAAAGCTTGACAACAGACGTTGATAGCGGAGCTATGCTTCCGATCGGTGAAATCCCAGTGACTTACACTGTCACCGATGTTCATGGCAATCAAAGCTCGCAGACCTTCATCGTCACTGTTGAAGATCAGGAATCCCCACAAATCACTAATGTCCCTGCAGATATCACCCAGACTAATGACAGTGGTGAATGTGGTGCCATTGTTACTTGGGCAGAGCCGCAGGCTTCTGATAACTGTGAAGTTGGTATCTTCACGAGCACTCACAGCAGTGGATCCGTATTCCCGGTTGGTGTTACCACAGTAACTCTTGTGGCAATCGATAACTCGGCAAATGAAACCACAATGTCATTCGATATCACCATATTAGATGAAGAGGCACCGGTTCTCTCTGGAGTTCCTGGGAATCTGGAGTTCACAAACGATCTCGGTTTCTGTGGAGCCGTTGTTGAATGGGATGCACCGACCTCTTCTGATAACTGTGATACAGCCCCGGCCATAGAGTCTAACCATAGTTCTGGTGAGCTGTTCCCGGTTGGCGAGACGCTCGTTTCATACACTACTACTGATAGTGATGGAAATTCTTCAAGTCAGAGCTTTACTGTAACAGTGAGCGATGATGAGAGCCCACAACTCGTTTCGATGCCAATGGATATTCAGCAAGACACTGATCGCGGTGTTTGCGGAGCAGTCGTCGAATGGGCTTCCCCAACGGCAAGTGACAATTGTGGCGCAGGAATACCAACTGCTGACTACATGCCTGGTCAAGAGTTCCCTGTTGGTACAACAGTAGTTACCTACATGTTGGACGACATTCATGGCAACTCAACGATGGCTAGTTTTGCTATCACGATCACAGATACAGAACTTCCAGAGTTTACTTCGGTACCTATGTCGGTATCAATCACCACTGATCTTGATGCGTGTGGCGCCATAGTTGAGTGGGCAGCTCCTGAAGCTGAAGATGCTTGTGGTACCGGCGACATATCAGTCAGCCACTCCTCTGGTGACCTTTTCCCAGTTGGAACAACAACTGTTGAACTCTCGGTTACCGACAACAACAACAATACTTCTACGACTTCGTTCACGATTTCAGTAACAGATAATCAGGCTCCAGAGATTACTGGAGTACCGGCAAGCTTCACTGTGTTCAACGATCATGATCAATGCGGAGCCATGGTCATGTGGAACGAGGCTAGTGTGAGTGACAACTGTGAAATCGATTCCTTCGGTTCAGATGTTGCTAATAACAGCTTCTTCGAAGTAGGCGAGACTCTCGTGACCTACACGGCCTTGGACGAGAATGGAAACTCCAGTTCTGCAGATTTTGTGGTGACTGTGATTGATAATCAGATTCCTGGCTTGGAAATGATGCCTGAGAATATTGCGGTAAGTACTGACCCCAATCAGTGTTCTGCTGTGGTGTCTTGGGACGAGCCTCAATCTGTCGATAACTGTGGTCCGGTTCAATCGACCACTTCTAGCCACCTACCTGGTGATACTTTCTTGACTGGAAGCACTACAGTTACTTACAACACCATCGATATTCACGGTAACCAGTACAGTGACAGTTTCATGGTGACAGTGACTGATGACGAAGACCCTGTCATTATCGACCTTCCTCAAGACATCACCATCGGTACCGAGATTGGCTTATGCAGTACTACAGTCTCTTGGACTGACGCTACTGCGTCCGACAACTGTCAGGCAGATATCGAGTCAGATATCCAGCCAAATACTGTCTTTGATCTTGGAACGACAACAGTTACCTACACAGCGGTTGATCCTAGAGGAAATTCCGTAACTGGTAGCTTCAATGTCACAGTCATAGACGATGAAGATCCAGTCTTGGCGCAGGTTCCTGGTGATATCACACTTTCCAACGATACTGGAGCATGTGGTGCCGTTGTCAGTTGGGAAAATCCTACTGCTAGTGATAACTGCCATGCCGACATTCCTTCTCCAAGTAGTGAGAATGGTGGATTCTCCCCTGTTGGAACTACTGAGGTTACTTACACATTGAGTGACGAAGCAGGCAATCTTGTATCTGCAAGCTTCACGATCTTGGTGATTGACGACGAA
>NHDG01000028.1 GCA_002167285.1 Planctomycetia bacterium TMED53 | reverse complement strand
TTCCCGCTCGCCTCTCACCAAAAGGTTTCCGATGACCCCTTTCTCCGCATTGACGCCCGAGCATCAACTTAAACTGCAATCCATCGGATATATGGGTGACTCCTGCCCTAACTATCAGTCCAAGGTCAGCGGCTGCGTCGCCTGCGGCAGCCAGCTCCACCCAGTGGGCTGGTGCCCTGCGCTCCTCTCGTCAGCCGAAGCTGCCTCTAGAGATAAGGAGTTCTCGATTTCCTCGCCGACCGCGCCCCCCTCACCGCCTTGCTCACCCCCCTGCTCTCCGCCTAGATCCCCCAGCCGCGACGCCGAGACTGATCATCACCATCCGTCTCCGCACTGCACGAGTACTACCTCGGCGCTTGAGATAGCCAGGCAGCGAGGCCTTCAGGCGTATATGCCCTTACGCCGCGCACTTAACCGTTTGGACAGTGAGATCGATGCGACGGTCAGGGCCTACCACGGCGGAAGATTGTACCGTCTCCAGTCGGCTTCCTCCATCCGAACCGCCCTGCGCGCTACCGCCTGTGTAGATCGGTGGACCTGGCTCTACGAGATCATACGCCGCCAAGCCGCCTATGACGACAGCATGACCCAGCCCATGTACGACCTCGGATTCGCCGTGGCCTGCCTCGATATGAGTTGCTACCGCATCCTCAGAGATCCAATACAGTACACCTACCGCCCGGTCAGCCGTTTCTTGGCCCGTCGCTTCTACCGCTGTCTGATGAGACTATTAAACTCTACGGCTACAATCATGGCCTACGACTGTGCGCCCCCCGCCCCGGTAATAAAGCTGCTCATGCAGACTGGTTCACTACACCTTTTGCGACCGGCTGTTCGATTGGCTACTCTCCCACACGGTCTTTGGTCCGCCTACTCTCTTGCGGAGGATGCTAGATCAGGCAACATCACGGTGGTGAAAACGTTCAAGTCACGCTCAGTTCCTGACATCATATACTCTATCGCCTACTCAGCCCAAGAGACGGTAGCCGACTTCAACCTCAGATTATGGGACCTACTCGAAGAAGATAAACCCTGCATCGCCTACGCCCTAGCCCGCGGGAATCGTGACCAACAAGAACGAGTACCTCGAGGCCACATCATGCACGATCTGGTTACTCTCGCCGAAGCAGACCCCTTCATGTTCACCGCCGGCGGCTGCCTATTCGATGGCGTCAAGTTCTTCGTAATAACTATTGGGCTGCTGGGCGGCTGCAGAGGAAGTGCCAGAGACAGTGGAAGGGGCAGCAGCGGGAGGGGCAAGAGGAGGATAGTAGGTAGGCAAGATACGCGGCCACACCGCGGTGACACACGACCGACAGTGACACCAGCTCGCCAACCTGCCGACCTGCCGTCTCACATCGGCATGATGAGCGATCACACACCGCCGTCCGATGACGACGCCGAGCACAATCCAGCCCAAGTCGACCACTCCGCCAACATCGGCACGACGAGCGATCACGCACCGCCGTCTGATGACGGCGCCGAGCACCATCCAGCCCGAGCCGATCCGCTGTCAGATGACTGCGCCGAACCCGATCCAGCCCACGTCGATCCGCCATCTATCTGGGATCAGCACCTCGCCGAATTCAGAGCGGCTCAACGCCGAGTGGCGACTCCTGGATTGGCCCCCGGCGTTGACACTTCTGTGGCGATACCCACCTCTACCCCATCGGCGCCCAGTGCCGCTCCACCATCAGCCTCGAACATCACCACCGCTCCCTCCTACACGAACTTCTGCCCAACTGGATCTGCATTCCCTCCCGAGCCAGGCTCCAAAGAATCGGCAAGCATCCCCTACGCCGCTTTCGAAAACACCGTTCCCGTACTGATCGTATTCATCATCGACAAATCGGTTCCAGCACAGAGATCTCGTGGAAACCGACGCGAAGATTCCGCCACCTACATCCTAGCGTCCCGTGGCACGACCTCCCTCGCCGGCCGGAGCGTGCATGTTGTTCCGAGTCTACCTACCCACGGCCCAATGCCTAACCGTCGCCTCCACGACTGGGAGGTCCTCCAGGACTGCTTCCTCACTATCGCACCCAGCTCCTCCGGAGCAGAGGGAGATCAACGCCCATCTAGAGAATCAGGTTTCAAACTGGCATCAAACGAGTATTACTGGCTCTCGACCACCCCAGCAGCCGCGAGAGATACTCACGCGTTCTACGACTACGTCGCCGAGCCACTCACTCCCCCAGCTGGCAGGGGAGATCAATATTTCGGCAATCTGAATACGGGCGACATACCGATGATCATCATCCGGCTACGCACATTGCCCCCGCTTAACACTACCTCAAACTACACCCTTTTCCACATACCGTTGCCTCAAGAAAACCCTGAGTCGCTCCCATTTACAGAGCTACTGCAGTCGATACCCACCATCTATGGCCATTTCTCAGCGGCCCCACTCGACCCTTGGGACATCACCCCCATACTCGTCTGGTGGTGCACCCCGTGGGCACCTCGACCTGCCTACTTGGCTCAGCATTTCCGAGGAAACCGCGGTGGCCCTTACGGCACCTTCTCGGACCCCGATCAACTGATACCACGTCACCTTCTACTAACGTCCTATCCATCGATCAAACGAAATGAGACCTTTTCCTTCACTACCGGAGCACCACTATCTTGGCTGGAAAAACAACACCTTGATGCGACCGTTCGAGAGTTTGTTGACCGCGTACTACCGGAATTGGCGGCACTGGCCAGCACCTTACCCATTCCCCTACGCCCTAGCGCGGCCAATCTGGCCGCCCGCTACAATCTCGCCGCGCGACGTCTCGCCTCCCAACTCGACGTCGATGCCTCGGCCGGCATCACTGCCAGAGAGAATCACTCGAGCATACTCGCTTCCTGCCTTTCGACTTTACTTACGTCGCAGATTCCTGAGGATTACAGAGAACCCAAATTGACCGAATTTATACCATATTGGTCAGCTCCTCATTGCCCCAACGACTACCTTCATCGACAAGACAGCCCAGAAAGCCCCAGACCCTGTACAACCAATCGCGAGATAGAACGCTTGTTAGAGAGATGTCTTCACAATCCGCACGCCCAAGGACTGGTCCTAACCGTCAGGATCCAAATAGGGCGGTCCAGAATGTCTTTTGAGATGGTGACACGCGGCTCGTCTACGACTACCCATACCTGCCGCTCATTCTTCGAGCTATGGAGCCTTTTCCAACGGTTCGTCCTTTTCCAAGCGAACCCCGTTTGCCGTGACGACGGCGCAGGACCCCGCAATTCGGATTTCACGCGCTTCCTAAGCGGACGCACGCCGACCAAACGCCTACGGGACCTGTGCAGCAGTATGCCAAGCCTATCGGCCCTATCTCTAGGTGTCCAATCTCCGCATCTACAGTCCCACCTGTCCACGTCCATCAACCGCCTGGCCCTCCATGCCATCTGGCTAACTGAGGGTGCCACCTTCCGAACAACAGATATCTTCTCCCACCTACTACGCACTCTCGAGGATCCCAACCCCGCTGCCCCAGCTGGACGAGCCACCTCCGCCCCCCTTGAGGCGCCTTCCTCCCCACTCCCTCTGTCGCCTGCGACTACACCATCCCATTCCTTCTCGTTTTCGGCCACGAGTCATCGTCTCCACCACGAGCCACCGATCCGCTCATCCGCCGAGATTGGCTCCGTTCCACCCTCCCACCAATCGTCGCCTGCTACCTCTTTCCGCCGAGAACCCCCCGCAGGGTTACCCGCCGGCGACCCCATCCGCGCCTGGTGGGAGCGAGGCAATGGGCTCGCCCGTTTTGGACGCCAACCCCAACTTTGGAATTCTCAACCTGCCCTCATCGTACGCACGGCCGTACTCGCCAACCGCCAGATTGTCCAAAGGTTCCATTGTGGCCTACTTGAGCTGAGTGAGTCTCGGATACTCACGTTCAAAGATGGGCAGTACCTACTAGACATGAAACTCGCATTCATAGATGCTACCATCGGGTCGCAAGCGCCCCCACCAGCAGCGGCCCCCTCGGGAATTCAACCACCACTGGCACCGCCCCCACACGAACAGGGCCTGGACTATGGCAACAACGCCGCTGACATCGCCGCCGACAATATGGCGTTGCACCTGGCGCAGGCGCCGAGGCCACCGCCCCCGCCGCCACCGGACCCTCATTACAACTCAGATCGAGATGACGACCCTAGAGTCGATACCCCACCTCCGACGCAGTACCTCCTCCGCCGGTCGGATGACGACGGCCGCATCGTGCGCATATGGCACCTGGTATTCCTCAATACTTTCATCAGCCACACGGCCAAGCTACAAGAAGAGCGCATTTACGTCTGCGGCCCTGCATCATTCCGATGGCCCACCTCCCACCAAATGCCAATTCGCTATGAGGCCAGTAGCGATCCCACTACAGATAAAGATCTCCATGCCGGATCCGTACTGAGTGCCGCCATGCTCGAGCGAGCCCTCTACACCGTCCTAGGCGAGGAGTACCGCACCGATGGAGTCCGCCAAGACCGCACCCTGATGCGCCGAGCCGTCGAGCATCTCGCTGCCGACGCCCTGCTACGCATCGCCCGACTCAGCGCACGCAACGCCCCCTTCATTACCCACACCACCACCATAATGCCGCAGGCCCACTGGACCGCCAGGAGCGAGGATCGATCAGTAGAAGAGTACCATTACTTCATCCCTCTCACCATCCCTCCCCACGTTGTCGGCTCCAACTTCGAGGATATAGACTTCCAGCGGTTCAGCGAACTCATGCGAGGCCTGACCTCTGTAGCCCTCAATAAGCGCATGAGCTCGCCGGACGTAGGAAATTTCCGTTGGGTCGGCCGTGACCCTTGGAAGGAACACTCACGACATGCTGCCAGCAACTACAACGACTACGCCAGCCGCGTGATCACCGGATTACTAGCGGCTTTGGATGAGTACCGACGATATTGTCCGGATTCACCGTCTTTATTCACCCATGCCATGACACCCATTGCTACGTCTACAACCTTCGCCCACGTCGGCCGAGATGGGGTCCTCAAACCTTTGTCGTCCAAAGATCGAGACGGACTAAAGCGATTGATCCCTCATCGCAGCTCCGATGAGTCCCTTATGACCTTCCTCAATCGCGTCCTCGACGTGATCACTGGCTACGAGTGCAATGACTTACACAAGCACGACGAATGCGAACTGTTTAAGGGAGCCGGCGTAGAAGCGATGACTGCCCCCTCTAGGGCCGATCTAGACAGCCTCTATTCGACCGGCGTTTCCACTTGGACATGCCTAACCCTGTCGGTGGTATTTGACCGGCTAGAGGATCACAAATGCAGCGCTAACCTGCAATATGGGACTTTTATCTTCAGCGCTGAACTGCGAAACGAATTCCGCAATCTGTTCTACAGAGCCTGGCTATTCCCTCACGTCGTAGACCCAAGTTTGGCTAAGGATGACAATGATTCCGCCGACGACAACTCGCCGGCCACACGTTTGTACCGCTGGGGCCAGGCCATGCGCCGCATGCTACTAAAGCTCCGAGTGGAGCTGGATCACTACGTAGACAACGACCGATCCCGCGACATCCTCAACGTCGTAATAGAGGAAAGAAGAGTCGCATTCCGCCCCACTTTCAACCTTACTCGCGATAAGCTCATTCCCAAATGGCTACGCGAAGTGGTCACCCCTGCCCTACGATGCCACCTACACCATGACGTGGGCCTTGCACGGCTGGACACCTCCAACAACCCCAAGAACATGCTGTCTGAGATTGTGATGTCCGTCTGCGAAGGACTGCCCGATGGCAAACGCAACGAGGCGCACGCGCATGTCAAGGAACGCTACCCCAGCCTGCTGACCGGCCCTATCCCCCGCTCCGGTGACCAAGGTTCCAACCGCACTTTGACGGCTTACTTCTCCCAGATTAAGGATCTACAACAGGTGCGTATGATCGCCATAACCTACGCTGTCTGGTTCGAGGGCCTCACCGCCCATGAGCGCGTGGCGGGTCTGAAGCTCCCTTCTCACGATCGAACTCGGCCACCCAGAGGCACTCTTTTCAATGTAGACGAAGACTCCGACCACGCGGACACCGAACAGATGAACCGTTTGGATGAGCCACACTCTGGCGCCAGTTCTTCGACGCACCCTGGTCCCAGCAGTTCTACTCCCACGACGCACCGGACTCGATTTAACGAGCCCCGCAACTCTCCCCCGCCCGCTCAAGCCATCGCCTCCGCGATCGCCTCGGAGATGAGGCCATTGTTTGATGCTCAAGCAGCACTTCTCAGCACCATCCGCGAGATGGATAAAGCCCAACGCATGGACAGAGAAGCGGCTCGCGACGGCCGCCAACGCCAACTCGCCCTGAGTGCCACCGAGACTGCGAGTCAAGTCACCGCGTCTAACTCTCGGCCTGCCCAAACTCGACGGGCTCCAAGTGACCTGCGACCCATTTCAGATAAGTACCCGATCAATGACTATTCCAAGCTACTGCCTGCGCACCGCGCTAAGCTGCTGCAGTACGGCATCACAGATGGCAATCACCCTCGCTACACCACCAAGCGCAACGGCTGTTTCGCCTGTGGCAGCCAGTACCACCCCGTCGGCTGGTGCCCCGTGCTGCTATCGTTCACGGAACTCGCCGGCGATTGGAAGGAAGCGTACAAGCAGAAGCTCCAAGCTCGCCTTACATGGAATTCGCCCCCTACGCCCCTCATGTTACTGGCCGAGACTGAGGACCATTCCGGTGACTTCGACCAGTTAGGGGCCCAAGTCATGGCCCGCCTATTCCACGAGATCCCCCATGAATTCCGCGACCACCATTCCGGCCTCTACCACATCATCGGCGCATTTGAGAAATTCACCGACCTGGGCTCTAACCCCGAGAGCGTGTTCCGCCTTAGGCCTGAGTGCGTAGAATCGCACGAATAGGGGCTGGCCCAGCTCCCCTACGGAGCACCCGCCTTTTCTGCACCGCTTCCTGATTGCCAGCCCGATACCACGCATTCGACCCTGAACGACCAGCATTCCAACCCGCTCGACATCCCCATTCAGTATGACCAGCATTTCAGTCTACACTACATCCCCGCAACCGGATTGTATGAGCTCCATGCTATACCGGGCGCTCCCTACACTATCGCTACTTCTATTCCCGATGATCGCCATCGACCGTTCTCCCTTCTCACCGTCCACGAAGCCACTGCACCCGATCCTGCCGACGAATCTGTCATCCACGAGGACGTTAGCTGTCCGATCCATCCACACCGCACTTCAACTTACACTTCGTGCTGCTCCATCCTTCACATTCTAGACTCACTGGAAAACGCCCACGATAAGTGGTTATTCGACGCAGCAACAACCAATGAGTCACGCCTCGATACCGCTTGCGCCAACCCAGCTTCCGATCGGCTGGTAGAGCCCGCCCCATCCTCATCCGATGACCTGCAGGCAACCCTATCCAGGCTGGCTGAGATGACCATTCCTGACCACCATGTATCGACCACGGGCAGTGTAGCCGCCTGCCTGCTACATCAGGATACCCACACCCCGCGCAGCCTCGCCCATCTACTCTCGGAGAAGGTGGTTAACGAATTATTGAGCCTTCCGAACCGCATGTCTATAGACCAATTACAGACCTTCCTGGACGGTATCGATAGCTCCCGCCAGTTTGCTGACCATGTCGCCGCTCTCACCTCTACACTCAGAGCAGCATTACGCCGCCATCGCACGTCCCTACGCCGCAGCGACCTCAAGCCAAGCGACCAGCCATCTCCGACGGATGCACCTATGCCATGGACCCAGCACCGGTTGGAGTGCGTCCAATCAATCAAGTACCTCTTGAGGGTAGGACTAGACCGCATCGACCCATGCCGCAACCCCGCTTGTATCGATGACACGCCTCTCCTTCAGCTTGAAGAGCCTTCAGCGGACACTACAGGAAAGTCGATTTTGGTCCAGCTCGGACTAGCGCCCGGCTCGTCTATCTACGCCCCAATGTATGCCATGAACGACGGGCAGACTTCCCTCCGCGTCGATTTGACTTTCTTCGACCCTCACCCGCCAGACACCACTGTCGAACCTCGGCCGGTGCAAATACGAGCCGTCGTTGACTCGGGCGCCATGTGGACGGCCATGCGTGCCGACTATTTCAACAGCATCTACCCTAGACCCTTGCTGCATCCCGCACCGTTGAAGTTCCGCGGTGCGAGCAACGAGCCCATACAAGTCCTCGGGTACTGCAATCTGGCTTTCCGACTCCACCCGAAAGCTCCGGTCATCCATACGGTCGTGTTTGTCTTCCCTTCATTGGCAGAGCCCATGCTGCTAGGCACCAATACCATGGCTAGGCACGGCATGGTAATCAACCTGGCTAACATGTCCTTATCCACCAGCTCCCCCACGCCGATGCCAGTCGACGCGAAGCCCCTGATCACTGACGTGCGTACAGTCGACCCTCCCCCGCCACTACCCGAAACTCAGCAAATACGTTTCATGTTCAGCAAATCTACACATGCTATGTACTGCCTGGCCGCGGATCGTTGCTTGGGCTATGCAAAGGCAGTACGCTCGCCACAGCCGCGCTCAGGAAGGGGTGAT
>NHDG01000027.1 GCA_002167285.1 Planctomycetia bacterium TMED53 | reverse complement strand
TAATAAACTCTTCAAGCCTTCTATTAAGCGCCTTTAATTCGTTTACTATCAAAGCGTCTTTTTTTCTTAAATCTACAAAAGGAAAATAACATATGAACGAAGAGCAAAAAAACTATCCATTAATAAAGTCTAAAAAACTTCTTAATGAAGACAATAACGCCAAAACTGTGAAGGGTCATGCCCTCGGCCCCACCGCAGCTTCGCGAAACATCACCCACCAATTGAAAAAATTGAAGGGTTCTGAAGTACGGGCGGTAAGAGACCTTCTCGAGATTCCGGTCAGCGATGCCGAGGTCGAATCAGCCCCCTTCTATCACCCCGGAGAAAATTCACCTGAAGTCCAGTACATGCTCGACCGTCGGCAACAGCTCGGTGGATCGATTCCACGTCGCAGGTCACTAGCCAGCGTACCGGAGTTACCGCCGGCAAAGACCTTTGAGCAACTGCACGGTGGCACTGAAGGCTCGGTCCCAGCCTCGACGACGATGGCTTTCGCCCGACTCTTCAGAGATCTCCTCAAGGCGGGAGATCTAGGGAAGCGTATCGTTCCCATTCTCGCCGACGAAGCGCGGACCTTTGGTATGGAGGCGCTCTTCAAGCAAGTTGGAATCTACGCTCCCGGAGGACAGGCCTACGAGCCTGTCGATCACGAACTGCTCTTCTCCTACACCGAACGCAAGGACGGACAAATCCTCCAGGAGGGCATCACCGAGTGCGGCTCATTAGCCAGCACTATCGCTGCCTCCACCAGCTACTCGACTCTGGGAGAGGTCACCGTCCCCTTTTACATCTTCTACTCGATGTTTGGGTTCCAACGCGTCGGTGATCAAATCTGGGCGATGGGAGATGCAAGAGGGCGTGGTTTCCTGCTCGGAGCCACCGCTGGTCGAACCACCCTGAATGGTGAAGGTCTGCAACACCAGGACGGTCACAGCCCGCTGATGGCCGCCGCATTCCCCTCCTGTCTCTCCTACGACCCTGCTTATGCCTACGAGGTCGCCGTGATCATCGAAGAGGGATTGCGACGCATGGTTCAAGAGCAGGAGGATATCCACTACTACCTGACCCTCTACAATGAGAACTTGGAGATGCCCCCCATGCCGGAAGGCTCTCAGGAAGGCATCCTCGAGGGGATGTACCTTCTCGACGAGGCCCCCGCAGGAGACGGTCCGCGGATTCGACTCTTGGGCAGTGGTAGTGCTCTTCCTCGAGTGAGAAAGGTCGCTAATTCGCTGCACGACCAATATGGAATTTGTGCACAGGTTTGGTCCGTCACTTCCTTCCCTGAACTGCAACGGCAGGCTTTGGAAATCGATCGCATGAACCTTCAGCAACCTGGTAATGCTCCCCTGGAAGCGACGATTACCAAAAACCTCTCGGGAGAAGCACCGGTGGTCGCGGTTACGGAGTACATGAAAGCATTGCCAGACCTGGTTCGCCCGTGGGTCTCCGCTCCATGGGCGAGTCTTGGAACCGACGGGTACGGCCGCTCAGATACCCGCGAAGAACTTCGCCGTCACTTCGAAACCGACGAAGCCAGCATCGAGATCGCTGCGCTATCTTTGCTTGCTCGCAAAGGAGATCTCGATCCCAAGGCGGTCACTGAAGCTCAAAAGCGCCACGGCAGGGAAGCGGACACACCCCCCCCGTGGAAGCGTTGAGGAAGTGGAAGCGTTGAATTGAAAACAAAAAAGGGCCGGATCCTGAGGATCCGGCCCTTTTTCAATTCCGTAATGACGACGACTAGTAGCGGTAGTGATTCGGTTTGTACGGCCCCTCTTTGGGAATACCGAGGTAAGTAGCCTGAGTGTCATTCATCTCAGTCAGCTTCACGCCCAGTTTCGCAAGGTGAAGACGTGCAACCTTCTCATCGAGGATCTTCGGCAAAACGTAGACCTCGTTGGCATAGTTATCAGTGTTCTTGAACAACTCAATTTGTGCCATCACCTGATTGGTGAAGGACGCGCTCATGACGAAGGACGGATGTCCTGTGGCACAACCGAGGTTCATCAAGCGCCCCTCAGCGAGGACGATGATCGAGTGCCCATCCGGGAAGGTCCAAAGATCGACCTGATTTTGGTGCTCCTGCGGATTCTTCAGATTCTCACAGCTGATCCCATCGACCTTTGAAAGACCAGCCATATCGATTTCATTGTCGAAGTGACCGATGTTGGAGACGATGGCATTGTGCTTCATACGCGCCATATCAGTGACTTTGATGATGTCGCGGTTACCAGTGGTCGTCACAAAGATGTCCGCAGTCGCCACTACGTCATCCAGATGGGTGACCTCATAGCCTTCCATGGCGGCTTGCAGAGCGCAGATCGGATCGATTTCGGTGATCACGACACGGGCTCCCTGTCCGCGGAGAGCTTGGGCACAACCCTTACCCACGTCGCCATAACCGAGAACCACACAAACCTTACCGCTAAGCATGACATCAGTGGCACGGCACAAACCGTCAACCAGAGAGTGGCGACAGCCGTAGAGGTTGTCGAACTTGCTCTTGGTCACGGAGTCGTTGACATTCATGGCCGGGAAGATCAGCTGACCGGCTTCCTGGAGCTGGTACAGGCGATGCACTCCCGTAGTGGTTTCCTCGGTCACGCCCATGATGGACTCTGCAATCGCGGTCCATTTACCCGGCTCGTTAGCAAGGCTGTTGCGCAAAGTATCGAGGACGTACATCCACTCTTCAGGATCGTTATTGTCGTATTCCGGAACACTTCCGGCAGCCTCAAACTCACGCCCCTTGAGAACGAGCATGGTGGCGTCCCCACCATCGTCGAGGATCATGTTTGGCAAGGAACCATCAGGCCAAGTCAAAGCTGCTTCGGTGCACTCCCAGTACTCTTGAAGAGTTTCTCCCATCCAAGCGAAGACGGGGACTCCCTTCGGCTCGTCAACGGTCCCCTCGGGACCGACGACCACGGCAGAAGCGGCATGATCCTGAGTTGAGAAAATGTTGCAGGAAGCCCAACGGACTTCCGCTCCCAGATGGACGAGGGTTTCGATGAGTACTGCGGTCTGGATCGTCATGTGCAAGGAACCGGAGATCCGTGCTCCCGCCAATGGCTGTGAGGCACCGAACTCTTCCCTGAGAGACATCAGTCCCGGCATCTCCTCTTCAGCGAGGCGAATCTCCTGGCGGCCGAAGTTGGCCAACTGAATATCCTTGACCCTGTATTCAATCCCCTGTCGGGTTTCCTGAACGGGCATTCCACAGCCCCTTTCATCTCATTGGTTTCACTTTACTGGTCGCAAAGTCATTCCCAGAAACGAGAAATCGACCTGCGTTCAATCCAGTCAATTGGATGGTAACGAACTCCCTTGGGTGAATCGAGCAACTCCGACGGGATTCCCACAGACATTGACCTGATTCCCCGAAAGAAATAACAACATGCGGAAAAGGTTCCCAACACAGGAATTGGCAAAAATGACGCCTTTCTGCTATCGATCTTCGGGATCCAAACAGCTGAAAATCTCGCCACAGTGAGAATCCATGATCTGGAAATACAAGATCGTGAAGTCGCGTGAAGTAGAAGGGCCCTAGCGCAAGCGAGCCCGAGCCCAGGCCGCAACGCGAACTGCATCAGCGTTGCTTTTGTCAGGCTTCTCTTGCGGATCGAACTCAGGGGGAGAGTCGGCAAGAATCGCGCGGATTCCGCCATATGCAAGAACACGAAGAGGCTCAGAACGAGAGGACAAATCCTCGATGAGCAGCTCGACGGCTGGTTCGCAACCGAGCTGAATCGCCGCACGAAGAGAGATCTCACGCATCGTCTCATCCGATCTTTCACCGGACTTGCGGGCGAGATCGAGCAGCGCCTGCTCATGCTTCCCAGCTTCATAAAGAACGGGGGCAGGGGGATCAGCATCGGTCAAATCAGGGTTAGATTTTTCCCTCCG
The DNA here is from genome assembly GCA_002167285.1 of Planctomycetia bacterium TMED53. Taxonomy (GTDB): domain Bacteria; phylum Planctomycetota; class UBA8108; order UBA1146; family UBA1146; genus UBA12191. The sequence continues at coordinate 25,546 of NHDG01000027.1, read as the reverse complement.
CAGGATTTCCTGAACCATCGCCCAGGACTGAGCCCACTCTTCCATTTCTTCAGGAGATTCAAAACCCCCGGGTCGAATCAATTCGGCGATGTGCTCGAGACGCTTCACCACACCACGGGAAGTCACCCGCTCCTCAATCAGATTCAGATAACGGAGCATCTTTGGACGTTCATAACTCGGCATCGTCAGGATGACTTCTTCAAAAATCTTTAGCAGTTTAGCTTTTGGCCGCAGTCGTAATTGGCGAACGAGGGTCGGCAGATGAATCGACTGACCAGAATCAGCCAACAGAGCCCATTCATCGGACTGGATTTTTTCAGAGGAGGAGCCCCCTCCGGAAAAGATGACGAAAGTCGTTGCCGAACGGGTCAACATCGCACTCGCCCTTTTTAGAATCAACAAAGCGAAGGCTGTATCTATCCGGATCGATTGACCCGCATAATTCCCCATGTTGATCCAGGAGCCCTCAGAGGTTTGACGCGAAAGTAGATGCTCACTGATCAATTGGTACCAGTCATGGGAGCCGATTTTCTCGATGCCGCCCAGATCTCCGACCTTTTCGAGACTGTACATGCCGTAACAGCTGTCGGTGGCATTCCAGGTTTCGGTCATCCACGCGATCCCATCGCGGATCGAATCGCGCACCGTCTTGCGAAACTCCGGTGCAAAACCTTCAGCACCATAGTCGTAGGCCACCATCAACGAGGAGACCCCAGCACAGGTCATATTCCACGTGGCTGAATCATTGGTCGCCGTGTACCGAAAACCTCTTTGTTGCGCCTCCACCAATTCTTCACCTGTCAGCGGAGGGATCACTTTCGGCCGCTCCTTAACACCTGTTCCAGCCTTTTTCCCCCTGCGATCGTGCTCCTCTTCGAGCGGCTCACTCACCGGAGGAGCCTTGGTGATCTCAGGCTTGACCACCGGGCCTTCGGTGTCCTGACAAGAGAGGATATAGCGGCAGACCCCCTCCCATACCTCAGGTTCGATGTCGTAATTCCGTCGTGCCAGAACCGCCAGCGCCAGAACGGCAAACTGGGTCACCGATGTATCCGCGTCGGTACTGGTCGATTGGTAGCGCCAACCTCCGGTTTCATTTTGTCCTTTGAAGAGGATTTCTGCGGCGGTCTTCAGGTTTTTCCGATGGTTTCTCGCCAAACGAGTGAGTACCGCAGGGGGAAGAGAATCGACCCCAGCCTCCATCAGAGCATCCTGCTCCGCTTGAGTGATGGCCGCATCCAGAGCGAAAACCCAACAGGAAACGTCATACATCCGTTCTGCGGAAGGAATGGCATCTTCGATCACTTTGAAGTGCTTGCGAAGTACCGGATGATCTCGATCGACACCGGCGGTAATCAGGGCGTAACACTCCAGCGCTCTCGAGCCCGGAATCGCTTCAGAGTGAGACCCGGCGAGGATCCCTTCAGGATCCGCTTGCGATTCAGTCAGCAGAAAATCGATCCCCGCTTCGAGACTGAGGGTGATCCGATCGTCCTCTCTCAGCGCTGCCAAAGCCTCATGATTGAGACGAATGTTTCTGCGCCCTTCACGCAAATTGCCGGAAGCACGGAAACGGTGCACCTGCATATCCCCGTCTCCGGGGATCACGCCTATTTCACCGATTTCTTGGCGAATCCCATCAACCTGATGGACCCGCTTGTTCTCGATAAACACCTGCACTTTTTGACTGCGACGACGGACCACCAAAGTAAAAGGCTTTCCAACCTCTACGAAACTACTGAGATCGGCAATCACCTGGCGAGTATCGGATTTAGGCAAACCTCGGAAGATCAGCTTGCCTTCATCACCACCCAAGATGACCCGCGCCTGCCCCAATTCCAGAGAGGCATAGTTGGCATCAGTGCGAGACATCGTGAGATTCAGCTCTAGGTCAAAATTACCTTTGCCGATCTCATGATCCGCAACCAGGAAACTATTGCGACCATGGCCGGTGATCACCCCATCCACCACCTTCCAGCCCCCGGCTGGATTGAAGCAGGCAGACATGTCGGACCCTTCGACAAACACCCGGGCCTTAGCGAGGGTTTTCGCAGGAGGAGCCAATGACTCCCGCGTTTCACCATGGAGATGGGAAGAGAAGACTGAACTGAACCCAAAGAAAACCAGCCACACCCATGAGATCGCCAAACATGACGTCATGCGCGATTTTACGCGAGGCGCGTTCATTTGCTGTGCCTTAGAGAGATTCATGAGTGCGGGTCCCCGTGAAAAGTCTGATGGGCAAATCGCCAGTTTAACCGTGAATATCCCCATGAAAACCACCGAATGACAGATCCAAACCTGTTCCCTCGATCCCGGCTGGTCTGGTCGTTATATTCGTGAATCGTTGATAAGAGAGGGACATCCATGTCTGACGCCATCGAAAACCTACTCCATGAAGAACGCCGCTTTGACCCCCCTGGTCGATTCTCGGCTGAAGCGAATGCACAACCTGGAATTCACGAAGAAGCCGCCAAAGACCCGATGGCCTTCTGGGCCAAGGAGGCCGAAAAAATTCATTGGCGGAAACCATGGGATCGGCTCCTCGATTCCTCGGCGGCTCCTGTCTATCGCTGGTTCGAGGGTGGACGGCTCAACGTCACAGAATCGTGCCTCGATCGACATGTCGAGACGCACCCTGATCGGGTGGCCTTCCATTGGGAGGGAGAACCTGGTGATTCACTAAGCCTCTCCTACTCCGAACTCCTTGCCAAAGTGTGTCAGTGCGCCGCAGCACTGAAACAGCTGGGAATCGGTAAGGGAGATACCGTCGCCATATACATGGGCATGGTTCCCGAAATCACCATCGCCATGCTCGCGTGTGCCCGTATCGGTGCCGCCCACTCTGTCGTCTTCGGTGGCTTCAGCTCAGACAGCCTCCGCGAACGACTCGACGATGCTTCCTGCAAAGGTGTCATCACTCAAGATGGAGCCTGGAGACGTGGAAAAGTCGTTCCCCTGAAACAAAACGTGGATCAAGCCCTCGAAGGACAAGAGACGGTGACTTCTGTTCTCGTTCTGGAACGTTGTCAAAATGATGTCGAGTGGACCTCCGGCAGGGACCATTGGTGGCACGATGTCGTTCCTGGACAAGACGAGTTTCTCGAGGCGGAAGAGATGGATGCAGAAGACCTGCTTTTCATCCTCTACACATCGGGAAGCACCGGTAAACCGAAGGGTATCGTGCATACCTGCGGAGGCTATCTGACCGGTGTCAGTAGTACCTTCCGCAACGTCTTCGATATCAAAGAGTCAGATCTATACTGGTGTACCGCTGATTGTGGTTGGGTCACGGGCCACTCTTACATCGTCTACGGCCCTCTGGCCAACGGGGCTACCAGCCTGATCTACGAAGGTACCCCAGATTTCCCAGACCAGGGCCGCTGGTGGGACCTCGTCGAAAAATATGCGGTGACCATCTTCTATACCGCTCCCACAGCAATTCGCACCTTCATGAAGTGGGGCGAGGAGATTCCGAAATCCAAGGACCTTTCTAGCCTTAGACTCCTGGGCTCTGTCGGCGAGCCGATCAATCCGGAAGCGTGGATGTGGTATCACGAATTCATCGGAGGGGAACGCTGCCCCATCGTTGATACCTGGTGGCAAACCGAAACCGGTTCCATCATGATCACCCCCCTTCCTGGCGTAACGACCACCAAGCCTGGGTCCGCGGCCACCGCCTACCCAGGGATCGATGCTGTCGTCGTCGATGATGAAGGAAACGAAGTCGCACCTGGACACGGTGGACTCTTGGTGATTCGGTCACCATGGCCGTCGATGCTCCGCGGAATCCACGGTGACCCAGAGCGCTATAAGGATGTCTATTGGAGTCGATTCGATGGGCTGTACTTCCCCGGCGATGGGTGCAAGCTCGATGAAGAGGGTTACTTGTGGCTTCTCGGTCGTGTTGACGACGTCATGCTCGTCTCCGGCCACAACATCTCCACCACAGAAGTCGAGAGCGCTCTCGTCGATCACCACGGAGTCGCAGAATCCGCCGTCGTTGGTAGAAATGACCCGACCACAGGGCAAGCGATCGCTGCTTTCGTGGTCCTCAAAGGCGATGCTGGAGGAAGTGAAGAGTTAATCCAGGAACTTCGCCAACACGTGGCCGCCAAGATTGGCCCCATCGCGAAGCCAGCGAGTATCGTCTTTACTCCAGATCTTCCCAAAACCCGCTCTGGGAAAATCATGCGTCGCCTCCTGCGCGATATCTCCGAGAAAAGACAACTCGGAGATGTGACGACGCTGGCGAATTCGGACATCGTCGAGGCGATTCGCGACGGAGCGGCAAACAGTTCAGAAGATTAAGCGTTTCCCAGTGAGGCTCTGATTAAGGACGGCTCTGGTTATCGCTTCGAATCGGAAGCGGCAGCGGGAGCCTTCGTTGGGTTACTTGGCTCATTCTCATTCGCCAAAAACCAACTGGTAAGGAACGCTAAACGGGCAACGTTAGAGACCTTTTCAGGAAGGATCTTTTCGACGTCATCCACCGGTAAGTGGTAGTCGTCGTGAAGTCCGCCGAAGAAAAAGACCGAAGGAATGCCGGCGCGAAGAAAAGGAGCCTGATCAGAGCGATCAAGGAATGACTCCATTCCTGTTTCATCGACGTTCAATCCAAGAACTTCCGCAGCCAAATAGATGTGCTCTCCCAGCGATTCGTCACTGGCACGTCGCCCCACCATGACATTTTGAACCCCACTGCGCCCGATCATGTCGAGATTGATCATGCCGTGAAAGCGATCCTGCTCATAACCGCAACTGGCAACAAAAGCACTGGAACCATGCAAGCCCAGCTCTTCGGCATCGAAAGCGACAAAGAGAAGAGATCTTTTGGGACGCAAGCGAGCCAAGGAATACGCTTCGGCAATTTCAAGGAGAGCAGCGACACCGGTGGCATTGTCATCAGCACCGTTATGAATCTCACCCTGACCACCCCGTGACAAGCCTTCGACCAGACCCCGCCCAACGTGATCGTAATGGGCCCCAATGACGACGAACTCGGAACGTAATTTCGGATCTGAACCCATGAAGCGGGCGATGACATTACTGCCTTGGCTCAAGTCCCGACCTTGTCGACGAACCTCCATATCGATCAAAGGTCGCCCCATCAGCAAAGGTCCGTCATCTGTCGCCTGGAAGATCCAAGATCTTTCAGGTCGCCCCGAAATCTTCCACAGCTTCTCACAGCCACTACCAAAGACCCTGACGACAGGGATCGGGAATAGGTTTTCTGATTCAGCCGACCAATCATCCGCAGATTCCGACTCCGCTGGCTTCGCTCCCGCTCCTACCAAAATCAAGCCCACCGCTTTGCGAGCCGTCATTTTTGAAGTCAATTCAGAGAGTGCTGCTACCGTCATCGGCTCGCTGACCGGCATCACCAAGATGCGTTCTTCAAAGGGATCCCTGCTCCTTTTATCGACCGACTCTAGCCCTAATAGGGTGAAGGAGCACTCCATGCTGAATTCCACATCGGGGGAATTGGGATGGGGCAAAAATTCTTCGCCGTAAAGGAGATCGACTGAACGCAAAGCTTCTTCCGAAACTCTAAAACGCAAGACATTCGAAGTGGACAGAGGTCCCCATTGTCCGGTTCTACCCGGAATGACGAAGTCTTGACGCCAACCTCCATCGGCGGCACCTGGAAGGAGTGCCTGATTCTTAAAGAAGCGTTCGATGTAGCGTGCTGAATCGACTGCCCCAATAGTTCCTGCCAGACGCCCGCCACGTAGGTCATCGGCAAGCCAAGAGATGTGATCGAGGCACTCCCGACCGGTGACCGATTGGGTGGCATGCTTCACTTCTTGATCAATTCGCAACTTGACTGCCCGCTGACCAAGGGGCCTTTGGGCGAACGTTGCGTTGGAAGCACAAAGGATGGCGACCACCAGAAGCAGGAGGCCACTGGCACGACGATGGAACAGAGAATCGGTCATACGTTCCTAGCGTTCCCGGTAAACGATCCGACCCTTGGTCAGATCGTAGGGTGAGATCTGTAGTGTCACACTGTCCCCAGGATTGATGCGAATGTAATGCTTGCGCATCTTTCCACTGATGTGGGCAAGAACGGTGTGACCATTTTCGAGTTCACAGCGGAACGTCGTGTTTGGCAAAGCCTCTTTGACGACGGCTGTAACCTCGATCGGCTCTTCCTTGGCCATGTAAGTCCTCTCGGTGAATCCCGATTCCTAAAAATGAAACCGGGGTCGGTCTCTTCTGCAAAAGTCTATCGACAGTGGGCCTTATCTTCCACCGCTCCTCGGGGATGCGAGGGAAATGCTCCTGCGATCTCGCTGAGCACGAACGATGGCTACAGCCAGGGCATCGGCAGCATCTGCGGGCTTTGGCGGCTCAGGGAGCCCTAAAATCCTCTGTACCATAGCCTGAACCTGCTCTTTGCTGGCACGGCCATTTCCAGTCACCCCCATTTTCACCTCGGAAGCGGAGATCTCCCTCACAGGGAGCCCAGTACGGGCACATGCGACGATGGCGACTCCTCGCGCCTCGCCAGCGACGAGAGCACTCCTGGCGTTCTTGCCCTGAAAAACCTCTTCGATGGCACACGCTTCGGGGTGATAGGTCTCGATGACCTTCTGAATCTCATGGTCGATGGCCAACAGCCTCTCGGCGTGAGATTGATCACCGCCCGTCTTCAGCGAACCAAATTCGATCAACCGGAAACCAGGACCCGCGACTTCGATGACTCCCCAGCCCATTTTCGCCAAGCCAGGATCAATCCCCAAAAATCGTCCCATCACCGGGTCACTCATCTTTTTTACCCTTCTCACGGTAAAGAATTCTCACTGGAACCTCAGGAACCTCGAGGAGATCCCGGAAGCGATTCTCAATCATTCGCTTCAACTGAGGCGTGAAGAATGAGGGCTGATTAACAAAAAGGGCGATCGTCGGCGGCATCACAGCGACTTGAGTTGCGTAATAGATCTTCGGTTCTCGTCCATGCTTCACACGCGGCCTCGGGCCATTACGGATTTCATCCACCGCACGATTGAGCACACCTGTACTGACTCTTTTGTTGGCCTGCTTTGCCATACTTTGGACTAAAGAAATGCAACGGGTGACATTCTTCGATTTCTGAGCAGTCATGAAAAGGACCGGTGCATAAGAAAGGGAGGGCAGATTTCGAGTGAGGTACTCCTCGTACTCCTCCGTCGTCGTCTTATCCTTGGCCAGGTCCCACTTATTGACAGCGATGACGCACGGTTTATGGCGATCGACCACTTCCCTGGCAATCCTCATATCCAATTGGGAAGTTCCATGCATCGCGTCGATGACAAGGACAACCACATCGGCACGACCGATCGAATGAAGAGCTCTATTCTGGGAGTAAAATTCCACAGACCCTTTCAGCTTTGCATTTCTCAACAATCCCGCTGTATCGATAACGACAAACGGAATGCCGTCCTTCTCGAAACGGATATCGATGGCATCTCGGGTGGTCCCTGCCACATCGCTGACGATCACTCTCTCTTCACCGATGAGAGCATTGACAAAGGTCGATTTTCCGGCATTTCTTCGACCAACGATGGCGATTCGCAATGCCGGGCGCTCGCTGTGCTCGCCGCCGAGAGGGAGCAATTCGACGCACTGTTCGAGGAGTTCGAGGACTCCCATTCCATGGGCCGCAGAGATGGGGATCGGCTCGTCGAGGCCCAAAGCCCAAAACTCTGCCACAGTATCTTCATCCCGATCCGATTCGCACTTGTTGACCACCAGTAACGTCGGAGTCTTGAGAGGACGTAATCTCTTGGCGACCTCATGATCGAGGGCTTGTAGCCCCTCTTTGGCATCCACGATCATCAAAACGAGATCAGCACTGGCGATGGCCGTATCGATCTGACGATGAATATCCAAATCCAATTCGGCTTCGTCGGTGATTCCCAGTCCACCGGTATCGATCACTTCGACGACCCGGTCGCCGATCTCCACTTCAACGGTAACCCTGTCACGGGTCACGCCCGGTTTGTCATGGACAATGCTGATTCGACGCTTAGCGAGACGATTCAGAAGAGTTGACTTACCGACATTGGGACGACCAACGATGGCGATACGTGAGATCACGGAGTCCTCCCCAACCAGTATTGCAGGGCGATAATCGTCTTCGCATCGCGAATTTCGCCCCTAGCCAAGAGCTCCTGAGCCCGGCTCTTCGAACAGCTGAGAACCTTTACCCATTCGTCGTCATCGGTGTCCTGACCGACAGCAGTCAAATCGGTAGCCAAGAAGAGAAACATTTTCTCGTCACAAAACCCTGCCGCAGGATAGATCACCATGATGGGCTCTATACTCCCGGCTTCAAATCCAGTTTCCTCACGTAACTCTCTTCGTGCACACTCTAACGCGGATTCCCCCTCCTCCATCAATCCCGCCGGGATCTCGAGGAGATTATGGCCAAAAACCGAGCGATGTTGCTCGATGAGGCATACCGTCTCTGAATTCACCAATGGAAGAATCACCGCTGCCCCGGGGTGTCGAATCACATCCCTCGAAGCAGTTTTCCCATCGGGCAGTTCCTCCTTCAGGCTAAACATCGAGTACCGATGACCTTCATAGGCGCACTCTTCGGATAGAGCACGAAAGCGTGAGTCTCTTCGAGAACCACACCCTTCTTGAGCCAAAATTTGGTCATCGGAGTCTACTGACATCACTCTCCCGGTATCTGAGTCCACATTTTCTATCAGCAGTCTATCCGCTCTGCAGATTTTTTGCAGAAGATCCCTAACCGAGAAGTCTCAATGCACTGATCATTTTGAAGTGGGCAACCTGTTGCCCATCGGCAAAACATGCGCTGATTTCGTCAGAAATATCCGCCCTACCCGTTTCGTCTAAGTCGCGGCGAGCCTGCTGCAGCTTGTCAGGATCGAGCCTAAATTCAAAAGTTACCGCATCAGTCGCTGGCAACAAAAAGGCTGAATCGAGGCTCTTCAGCCAAACTGACAGGTGTTCACCTTTCCTAACGAGGCTGCGCCAATAAAGGATGGGATAAAAGGGGTCCGCCGCGGACATCAATGCGCCCCCAAAAGTGGTTCCCATGACATTTCGAGTGAGAATCGACTTTTTCACCAATACCTTTGCGGTATGGAAGTCGTCGGAGATGGACTGGACCTTTATCCCTTGAAAGAGAAAAGGAGGATACAGGTTGAGTAGCCACTTCACTCTTGAGGCTCTCACCCCTGGGCCGATCATTCGTCGTCACCTCCCCTAACACCGCTCCTCAGAACCACTAATATACAGGAAATGTCCGCAGGACTGACTCCCGCGATCCGCTGTGCAGCACCGATGGAATCCGGACGCAATCGCACTAATTTCTCCCGTGCCTCTGAGCGTAAACCTGAGATTTCCGAGTAGTCGAGATCGTCGGGGATAAGCCACTGTTCCTGGCGGCGCATTCGTTCAACTTCATCTTGCTGACGCTCGATGTAATGTTCGTAGCGCACTGCGATGCGTACCCGCTCCTGCAACTCTTCATCAACGGACCAATCGGCTGGAGCTGAGTGGGCTTCGAGAACATCACCCCAGCGAGCACCGGGTGCACGCAATATCTCGTGCAGATTCTTTGTTCCAACTGTCGTTCGATGCAGTTTTTCCACCACTTCTTCAACCCTTTGTGAGAGTGTTTCAATCTGCTCAACTTGCGATTCGCTGATCAACCCTAAATCCGCGCCTTTCCTGGCGAGTCGGAAATCGGCGTTGTCGTGGCGCAGCTGCAGGCGGAATTCGGCTCTCGAGGTAAACATTCGATACGGCTCCCTGGGATCACAACGCACGAGATCATCCGCCAGGACTCCGAGATACGCTTCATCACGACCGAGGAGGAATGGGGCCTCATCCTTCAATGACAAAGCCGCATTGACCCCCGCCAAAAAGCCCTGAGCTGCGGCCTCTTCGTAACCACTGGTCCCACAAATCTGCCCAGCCAGATACAACCCATCCAGCGCGCGGCATTCAAAGGTGCGGCGGATTTGATGAGGTGGGAAAAAATCGTATTCGACCGCATACCCATGACGCAAAAATCGGGCAGATTCAAGTCCAGGGATCTTGGCGACCAACTCCTCTTGGGCATCGGCGGGAAGACTGGTCGAAATACCATTCACGTAGATGGAGTCTGTTTCCAGACCTTCCCTCTCCAGATGGATCGTGTGCCCTTGCCGTTCCGGAAATCGAACGATCTTGTCTTCGATAGAGGGACAGTATCGGGGGCCAACCCCTTCGATCTGCCCTGAATACATGGGACTTCGATGCAGATGCTGACGAATCACCTCGTGAACCGCTTCATCGGTTTTCGTCACATGGCAATCCATCCACTCTCGCCGCGGAGGCGGGGTCCAATGGCAGAAGCCATCCGGCTCCTGATCGGGAACCTGTGGAGTCAGAAGACTCCAATCGATGGATTTTCGATCCAAACGTGGGGGCGTTCCCGTTTTCAGCCTCCCCGTCTCAAGCCCGAGTGTTCCCAATGCTCCAGTCAATCCAGCAACCGCACCTTCACCCACCCGTCCTCCGGAAGTCACATCTTCACCGATGTGCATCACTGCCCGAAGAAACGTGCCGTTGGTCATGATGACCTTACGGCTGCGAATCACTGAACCGTCCTCTAAGCACACGCCACCCACTTGAGTTCCATCGACATGAATATCTTCAACGGAACCTTCGATAATCCGGAGACGATCCTGAGTCTCCATAAGGTTACGCATCTCCAAGGAGTATTGCTCCTTGTCAACTTGTGCTCGCAGGGAGCGTACCGCTTCACCCTTGGATGTATTGAGCATGCGGTAATGCAAACCGGCAAGATCCGTAATGAAGGCTTGAACACCGCCCAAGGCATCGATTTCACGGGTCAACTGACCCTTTCCCACACCCCCGATCGCGGGATTGCAAGAGAGAGCTCCAACGGTCTTTTCACTGAGTGTGATCAGGGCAGTTTCAAAACCCATACGAGCGCAGGCAAAAGCGGCTTCACAACCGGCATGCCCGCCGCCGACGACGATCACATCGAAATCATGTTCACTCAAAGGACAGTTCTCCTGGTTGGTTTTCGAAGGGCTCGAGCAAACTTTCGAGACGGCGGAAAAATTCAGGATCCGATTTACCGACACACTGCGGATCGAGGACACGAACGCCACGAATTTTCAAAGCAAGTAAGGCAAAGGCCATCGCCATCCTATGATCCCCTGCAGGATCGAGGTCAGCAGCAACCATATGAGCCCCATCGCTGCCGACGACTCTCAACAGATCCCCCTGACACTCGGCCTTGATCCCCAGCGAACGCATCCCTTGGCAGAGGACCTGCAGGCGGTCACTCTCCTTGACCTTGAGGTGTGAGACTCCCGAAAAGATCGATTCACCCCTACTGAAGGCGGCGACTACCGCCAGTGGAGGTACTAAATCAGGAACCTCCTCCATGGCACAGGAGAGGGGTTTATGAGCTTTCCCGGAGACTGAAATCGAGTTTTCTGAGATGGTCACGTCACAACCCATCTCTTTGAGAAGTTCTGCGACCCTGCGATCGCCCTGGAGAGTTTTTAGGCCAACTCCCTCGACCGTCACTTCCCCTCCTGTGATGGCTGCTCCACAAAGTGGGAAAGCAGCTGCTGAAGCATCCGCTTCGATGGAGATTCTGCCATTTTTGAGTCCGGCGCTCGGTTGGATGTGAAGATCACGAACCCCAACTTCTAATTTGACTCCAAATGCCTTCAGGACATATGCCGTCAAATCGATGTAGGGGCGGGAGGAAACCGGCCCCACCAATCGAACTTGCAAGCCCTTCTCTGTATGAGGTGCTAACAACATCAATGCACTGCTGAACTGACTCGAGAGCGCAGACTGTAAAACCACGCGCCCCCCGCTGATCGGACCACCCTGGATTTCAAGAGGTAAATAACCCTCCTGATCCAGATAGTCGATGCGAGTGCCTAGTTTACGAAGGGCCTTGACCAAGGGACCGACCGGGCGGTGCGTCTCTCCCTTGAGGATGGTCACCCCCTGACGCATTGCGCAGAGGGCGGTCAGAAACCGCATCGCGGTGCCATTCGATTCCAAGTTTAGCTCAACCGCCTCTTCGAGCCACTCTGGCCCCGGACCGGTGATCGAGATCTCCCCGGACTCCAAAGTCTCGAGTTGAGCCCCCAAGACTTTCAAAGCCTGACAAAAGACTGTCACATCGCCACAATCTGGGGCTCCGGCGATGACACTTTCGCCCGTGGCGAGAAAGGCATTAAAGAGCACTCTCTGAGCCACCGACTTAGACCCCTGAACCGAGATCCGGCCCTTGAGGCACAGAGCTTCAGGTGCTTGCCAATAATCGTCTTTCGCAGCCGGATTTTCCATATCGGAATCATACATCGTCTCCGCCCCGCCTACAGCCAGACCCCGGTTGCATCACAGATTCCCGCTGCCATCCTGATCGCTTCAAAGTTGAGTTACGCCCAGCGGGAGAGGACCTCGTTCCATGCGCTTTTACCGTGTTCTTTGCTTCCTGATTCTGCTCAGTAGCGGAATCTTCCCTTCCCAGGCTTTCTCACAAGCGGTTTCACCCACGGAATTCATGGGTAGAGCTCCTGGAACCGATTTTGAGCTGGCTGGCTGGGAGACGATTGGCGGCTGGTTCGACCAGTTTGGTGAAAAGACTGCCACTGCACTGACGCAGACGGTGGGCACTTCCACCGAAGGGCGTCCCGTCAGAATCTGCATCATCTCATCCGCTGAAAATCTGGCGAATTTGAATCGAATCAAGGAGATCAGCAAGGCGATCGCCGATCCCCGTGGCATCTCTCCAGCTCTGGCGGAGACATTGGTGGAAGAAGCGGTGCCCATCGTCTTCGTCTCATGCAACATGCACTCGACGGAAATCGCCGCTGCAGAGTGGTCGATGACCCTCGCATGGGACTTGGGCACCTCCGACTCTAAAGTGTGGAAGCAGGTTCGCGACGAAGTGGTGACCGTCATCATTCCAACCGTGAATCCCGATGGTCTCGACAGGGTCGTCAATTGGTATCGACGCATCGTCGGCACACCCTACGAAGACGCTTACCTGCCAGAGCTTTACCAACTCTACGCTGGTCACGACAACAACCGCGACTGGTTTGCCCTCTCCTTGGAAGAGACGCGAATCGTCACACGTATGCTCTACAAGGAGTGGTTCCCAACCATTTATTGGGATGTTCACCAACAAGGTTCTCTCCGCGAGCGCCTCTTCGTTCCACCATTCAGGGATCCACTGAATCCAAATCTGCATCCGGTCACCATCTCAGGAATCGGCGCACTGGGAACCAGGGCAGTCCTCGACATGACCGCCGCCGGTTTCACCGGCATCTCTAGCGGCGTCAGTTACGACATGTGGTGGAATGGCGGGAACCGCAATGTACCAGTGCGCCATAACATCATCGGAATCCTCTCCGAAGCGGCCTCCGCCAACCTGGCGAGCCCGATCTGGATCGATCCTTCCGACCTTGTTGCCCCCCGTGGGATCGAAACGGGATATGCCCCCTCCAACCGCTTCCCTGCACCTTGGCCCGGAGGCTGGTGGCGAGTGGGTGATATTCATCGATATGAATCTGCCCTCGGTGAGTCTCTGCTTGGAAGTATCGCCCGCGAGCCTGAAACATGGGTCAGAAACTCCCTTCGCGTCGCCCGCGATGTGGTGCAAAAAGGGCGCGATGAGGCTCCTCGCTACTGGTTGATTCAACCAGGTCAGCGAGATGCAAATGCCGTCAGCCGCATCCTCACCATTCTCGATTCTCAAGGTGTGGAGATGTTTGTCGCAAAAGAAGATTTCGAGGGGGACGGTCGCCCATATTCTGCGGGCACCGTGATTCTCCCAAGGGAGCAACCTTACGGGTCATTCCTCAAAGATCTCTTTGAGGTGCAGAGATACCCCGACGGGCCGGCACCCTACGACGTCGCCGGATGGACCCTACCGCTGCTCTTTGGTATCGAACGAGTAGAAATTCTACAGTCATTAGATGTGGCGATGGAGAAGCCACAAGATCTCGAGATTCTCACCAATCAACTTTCCACTGACCTTTCGAATTCACCGTGTGTCGCAGAGATCGAAAGTGGAAATTTCCCAGCGACAAAACTGGACCTTCAAGGAACCGCATGGGTTCGAGAGATCATCTCTGCCTGGAATCAAGGTCAACGAGTCGCGATCAATAGCGCGAATCTTGAAGTCGTCACCTTAAAAAATGAGCAAATCGAAAACCCTGCTGAGATCGAAAAAGTTACGCTGGCACCAACGATGGTCCACGAGGCGCCTCCCCGAGTTGGAGTCTATGCCCCGTATGTTGCCAGCAAGGATGAAGGCTGGCTGCGCTGGGTCCTAGACCACCACGAGATCCCTTTCAAAAGGATTCGTAATGAGCAGATCCGCGCCGGTCGCCTGGAAGATTTTATCGACGTCCTCATCGTCGCAGACATTAGTGAGCGGGTGATTCGTAATGGTCGCACTCCGGGCAGCGTCTTCCCCGAACTTGCCGGTGGACTGTCGCCGGAAGGCGTCATCAATATGGAAAGTTTTGTTCAGCGAGGAGGTCGCCTGATCTGCTGTGGACGCTCCACCGACTTCGCCATCGATCAGTTCGATTTACCTTTGATCGAAGCTACAGCCGGAACAGAAGAACTTCCTCCACTCAGTTGCCCAGGCTCCATCCTGCGCACCATTCCCGTAGTCCAGAATCAAGGATCATGGACGCAGTCACTCCCAGACATGATCCCCATCTTCCATTCCGGTTCTCGGGCATGGCGGATCTCGGAGGAAACAGAGGATCAACAACCAGAAGTGATCTCTTTGCTGGAATACCCCCGAAGAGAAATCCTCCTCTCCGGATATGCCAAAAATTCGGAAACCATCGCCAATGCCAGCACCTGGGTTACTTCAAAAATCGGAAATGGGCGTGTCCACCTCTTCGGCTTTCGCCCCCATTATCGCTCCTGGCCCCATGGCAACTTCGAATTGTTGATGCGAGCCATCTTCTTTACCCACTAAATCAAAACGACACAGAATTGGATCATGCATGAACACCCTAGCGACCTCGAATGAGCCTTCACCCCAGGTGCGCCTTCACTCTCTGGATGGCTTGAGAGCCACGATGATGCTGCTCGGTCTCGTGTTACATAGTGCTTGCAACTACATGGATACTCCTGCCGATGCCGCGTGGCCATTCAGAGATGCCCAAACTTCCAGCTTTCTAACCGTCTTGGTCGGATTCATCCATGCTTGGAGAATGCCGATCTTCATGTTCATCGGAGGATTCTTTGGTGCGCTGCTCGTCGAAAAGAGAAGCCTTCACAGCTTCTATACCCACCGGCTTTCACGATTGGGTTTGCCCCTTATCATCTTCCTACCATTGATGCTGCCTTTATCGGTTTCAGGGTTTCGATTCGCGAATCTGGCGCTGCAAGTTGGACCGACAGAAGCGTGGCAAATGGTCGTTGATACTCCGACAGGACAATTTTTCTCTCCCTTCATCACCATTCACCTGTGGTTTCTTTACTACCTGCTGATTTACTCAGTGTTGGCATATCTATTGACACCACTCTCTCAGATGCTTCCGGTATGGTTGCGGCCCACCACCCTGATTTCCAAAGTCATCGGCTATCCGGGTTCAAGCATCCTGCTGTCGATTCCCGTGGGCTGGGCATTGATAGACGTTTTCCTGCCGGGTCTATTGATTCCTGGTGTTCAACTGATGCCTGAAATCCCCAGTTTTCTGACGTATGCCTTTCTCTATATGTGCGGTTGGTCTCTGTGGAGCAGAAAAGACCTCCTCAGCAAGGTAGCCACTTGGCCAAGAATTTCTCTGAGTCTGCTCATGACAACAATACTGTTCATGGCGTGGGGAACAGCCATAAAAAACCCCGCAATCCTCTCCTCAGATCTGCAGCGCTTCATAACTTCGTGCTTGGCTGGTCTCGTGATGTGGCAAGCGATATGGGGATTCATCGGTCTCTTTGCCAAGCTGACCTCTAAAGAGATTCCGACCATCCGGTACATCGTCGATGCCTCTTACTGGATCTACATCATTCATCTCCCCTTCACGATTTGGATCCCTGGATATCTTTCAAATCTGGATTGGGGCAGTGACGTCAAGTTCGGAGTGACCCTATCGATCACCACCCTTATTGGCCTGGTCACATACGACCTCTTCGTTCGGTCAACCTGGATCGGGCGACTTCTCAATGGTCGCCGAGCCCCCAGAGCCCTGCTCAAAGCCTTGAAAAATCAGCCTCTGCAATAACTCAAATCGCCGATACCAATGATCGTGGAATTTTTTCCGACCTCGCTGCCAGAAGCGAGCTGCGGGCGCATAGTGCCCAGAGAATGGTAGAATCTAATGAGAGCTACCCGCACTAGTTCCCTTAAGAAAGTCCCTAATGATTTCTGCTTTGATTCTTGCCATGAGTCTCATGACTCAAAGCTCACAAGTCGAAGATCCTTCCCAATCGCCACCGAATCCGGCACTGGCTCCATATGTGAAATTGTCACCACCGGAAGACCGCTTTTGGGTCGGAGCCGATCTGAATGCAGCATGGATCGAATCAAAGGACCGGGGTACTCCGATCATTGCCATCGTCTTAAGAGATGGTGACCCCATCTGTGATTCGTGGACTCAACAGCACTTGATCGATCCTGCTTTTCGGAAAGTCCTCGAAAAGCATGGCGTTCCAGCTCTGATCTCACTTCCAGGTTCCAACGGAAAAATCCACGAACCAAAGCAAGTGGAAGATGATCAGGAGTGCCCGATTGCCGGTTTTGAAAAATGTGATCAACACAGCACCGGAGAAGTTTTAATCAAGGACCTCCCACTGCCAACGTTGCTTCCGATGATCTACCTGATCGACGAAGATCCAAAAAAATCGATCCCAATCCCACAAGAGATTCCATTCAGAGGCGCACCCGCGCTGGAGGAATATCTCTCCAAATCCAGCAAGGACAAGAAACCGAACCGAACTCAATACCGCTTTCTTCTCAAGCATTTGGATCGCGCTTGGGAATACGATCAACAAGATGAGTTCGAAAAGGGCTGCCGTGAATTGGTCGCAGCAAAACGCCTACTGCCACTCTTTTCTCCACGATTACAGGAAGTTTGGGATCAGGCTTACGCGCCCTACAGAGGTATGGGAATACAAATGATTCGTCGCTCAAAAGCAGCGATGAAAACAAATCACCTGATGGGGATGCGGATGCTCACACGAGTGGCTAAAACGATGGCTGATCTGCCTGAGGGCGAGCGAGCTCGACACATGCTCAACGCATATCAAAAATAAGATTAAAACATCCCAAGCTGAAGCTTTGCGCCCTCTGTCATGCGATCCTTCGTCCAAGGAGGATCCCAAACCACGCCGACGATACACTCATCGACCCCACCGACAGCGCTCACCTTTTGTTCGACTTCAACAGGCAACGTACCCGCAACAGGGCAAGCGGGAGAGGTCAGAGTCATTTCGATATCCACTTTTGAACTCTCTTCGATCTTGATCTGATAGATCAGGCCCAACTCGTAGATATTCACGGGGATTTCTGGGTCGTGGCAAGTCTCGATCGCTTTGACGATCTGATCCTCCAGGGTCCCTTCTTCGGCTTGCAAACCTGCTGGTCGTATCTCAACTGCAGAATCAGATTCATGAGATTCCTGGTGAGATTCCTGGTGAGGTTCCTCGTGGTGATCTTGGTTCATTCTGTGGACGCCTCTTCCGATTTTTCTTCCAAAGCTTGCATCAAAGTGTGCCATGGCAAAGTTGCACATTTCACCCGTGAAGGATAATCCTTCACTCCCGTGAAAACCTCAAGCTTCATCAACTCTGGTGGGTATGCAGCCGAGGATTCCCCCGTCACCGTCGAATGAAAACTTTCAAAGATGCCTCGAGCTTCATTCTCAGCTTTCCCCTTGAGCGTTTCTGTCAGGATCGATGCACTGGCAGTACAGATGGCGCACGCTGTCGCTTCAAAACCGATTTCGGAGAGGACCCCGTCTTCAGAACGCAAGACTTGCATGTCGATCTCATCACCGCAGAGAGGGTTGTTTCCGCGCGCCTCTAGGTTTGCACTCTGCAGTTTGCCGTGATTTCGTGGCGACCTGGAATGATCGATAATCATCTCCTGGTACAGCTCTCTCATGCTACTCATGCGAAGATCTCCCTTACAGCCTGAATCGACTGGATTAGAGCCTCAACATCAGATTGGTCGTTGTGCACACCCACGGAAGCCCGGATCGTTGCTGGTAAACCTAGACGCTTCATCAAAGGCATGGCGCAATGGTGGCCGGCACGAATGGCGACTCCATTTTGATCCATGATGGTGGCTGCATCGTGTGGGTGTATCCCATCGAGAGTAAAAGAGACGCAGCAAGCTCTCGTCGCCGGTTTGCCGACGATCTGAACACCTTCCATCTCCATGAGGTGAGATTCGATCATCCTTAACAGTTCAGCTTCGTGGGCTTCCACAGATGGCCGCCCTGTCGAATCAAGAAACTCTAAGGCGGCACCCAATCCGATCACCGCTGCAATATCCGGAGTCCCCGCTTCAAATTTCCAAGGGGTTTCCGCATAGGTACTTTCCTCAAAGGAAACGGTTCGAATCATGTCTCCTCCACCTTGCCAGGGAGGCATCTGATCGAGAAGCTCTCGCTTTCCCCAAAGGATTCCAGCACCGGTGGGTCCGTAGGTCTTGTGACCACTAAAGGTCAAAAAATCACAATCGATCTTCTTCGGACTGATATCCATGTGGGGGGCCGATTGTGCAGCATCCAAAATGGTGATGGCCCCGACTCCCCTTGCTGCACTGAAGATTCTATCTATATCGTTCATAGTGCCGATGGCATTGGAAACATGTCCAACAGAGACGATTCGAGTTTTTTCAGTCACCAGTTTATCGAGATCGTCTAACACCAATTCGCAGGCATCGTCACACGGCAATACCTTTACACGAATCCCCGTTGACTGACTCAGCAGCTGCCAAGGAACGATGTTCGCGTGATGCTCGAGCTCCGTGATCAAGACCTCGTCACCCTCTTTAAACCCCCCTACCAATCCCGAAAGGGTATTGGCGAGCAGATTCATCGATTCGGTCACTCCGCGGGTAAACACGATCTCTTGGGAGTCTTCAGTTCCAAGGAATCGCGTAGCGATCTTGCGAACCTCTTCATAACGGGCTGTGGCCCGCTCACTGAGGGTATGCACCCCACGGTGAACATTTGCACAATCTTTTCGATAGACCGAATCCACAGCCTCTAAAACAGATTGGGGTTTCTGTGTCGTGGCAGCACTGTCCAGATAAACGAGACGGTGGCCATGGACCTGCTGATCGAGAGCAGGAAACTGCCGCTGTAAATCGCTGACATTCAGGGGTTCAGGATTTGCCAATTTTCTGGACTCCTGTTCTCACTGACGAAGATCCACCGCCGTGGGCATCGCCTCCTGAAGCTGTTCGATGAATTGTTCTTTCAGAGCTTCGTTTTCAAGCTCTTCAAAAACTTCCGCTGTGAAGGCACGAACCAACATTCTGCGCGCTTCCTCAAGTGAAACGCCGCGGCTGCGCAGATAGAAGATGGAGTCGTCGTCCAACTCACCGACTGTCGCACCGTGGGTGCACTTGACATCATCCGCGTAGATTTCAAGGCGCGGACGCGTATTCATCTCCGCCGACCTGGACAAAAGAATCGCATCGTTCGACTGCTCCGCATCAGTGCGTTGGGCATCCTGATGGACGTGAATCATGCCTGTAAAGGCACCGCGGGAATCTCCACCGAGAACCCCTCGATAGATTTCACGACTGGTGCAATCGGCCACTGCATGCTCGATGGTCGTATGATGATCGACGATTTCATCGCCATTACTCACATAACCACCCAGGAGATCCACGTGGCCACCGGGGCCCGCCAAAATCGCATGAATCTCATTTCTGACGAGGCGAGCGCCGCTGCCAGCGATCAAGTCACGGAAGACCGCCTTCTCCCCAAGCTCAACTCGAGTTCCGTGGTAGAGTACGTCACAGCCAGGCCGAACGATTCTTTGACGACGGAATTCACAGCCAGATCCTATCTCCATTCCCCAACGGATATTCGCCAAGGATTTTCCTCTGGATCTAAACTCCTCAAGAACCTCAAGCTGAGCACCACCGGAAAGTCGAATCAGGCCGGACACATGGCTCGAACCCGCTGACTCAGAGCCGTCTTGGCCATGGACGATATGAATGCGAGCATCCACATTCCCCTCGGCAGTAATCACCAGCCCATCCTCAAGGAGAGCATCGCCGATGTTTTGGAAGGGGTGATCGACCAAAGGAATCCATCGATTGAGATCGGTTACGACCGAATCCGCAGACGTCTCGAGGGAACGCGACAAACCAACGACTTTTACCGTATCCGGTAACGCTGTCAAATCGGAGAGGTCCTCGCGAAAGCGCCCGTTGATCAAAACGAGTCGAATGTCGGAACTCGTCGCCAACTCGTCATCACCTGGAAGCTGCCCCTCTACAGACAACTTTGAAGAATACTCACCCTCAGCAACGGACCTGAGCGGGGTGTAACGCCATTCTTCATCTTTGCGACCTGGAAAACCGGCTTCCAGGAACTGGTTCAAGCCATGCTTGCGGCGTGCCTCGAGAGATTCGCAAGCAGCGTGTAAACCACTGCACTGCTCTTCGAGATTTGGATTCCAGTGATCGACGGTTCCTGTACTCAAGAGGCCTCCTGGGATTTCTCGGCGGCATGACCCGATTCGAGCCAAGAGTAACCCTCACGCTCAAGTTCATGGGCGAGAGTTTTGTCTCCGGAGCGAACAATCTGCCCCTCTGAAAGGACGTGCACATGGTCAGGAACGATGTAATCGAGCAAACGTTGATAGTGGGTCACCACGATAAATGACCGGTCACCACCACGGAGGGCATTGACTCCCTCTGCGACGATGCGCAAAGCGTCGATATCGAGGCCCGAATCGGTCTCATCCAGGATCGCCAATTTGGGATCGAGGACCGCCATTTGCAGAATCTCGTTACGCTTCTTCTCGCCACCACTGAAGCCGTCATTCACGGATCTTTGCAGCAGTTTTTCGTCCATGCCAACCAGTTCCATCTTCGATCGAACCAGCTGCAGGAAATCGACAGCATCGACCTCCGGCTCTTCCTTATAACGACGAACCGCATTCAATGCGGAGCGCAGGAAGTAGGCATTTGAGATCCCGGGGATAGAAACCGGGTACTGGAATGCCAAAAAGATTCCTTCACACGCTCTCTCTTCCGGATCCAAATCCAAGAGGTCAAGATCACGGTAGCGGACACTACCCTTCTCAACCGTGTAGTCCTCGCGCCCAGCCAGAACATTGGCAAAGGTGCTCTTACCAGAGCCGTTGGGCCCCATGATCGCATGGACCTCTCCCGGTTTTAAGGACAAGTTCATGCCATTCAGAATCGGGCTGCCTTCGACGGAAGCATGGAGATCTTTGACATCGAGAATCATCTTTTCCTCATTTTCATGGGCAGACATCAACCGACGCTCCCCTCGAGACTGACCGCAAGAAGCTTTTGGGCTTCCACAGCGAATTCCATCGGAAGCTCACTGAAGACTTCCTTACAGAATCCATTGACGATCATCGAGACCGCATCTTCTGTCGAGATGCCTCTCTGATTGCAGTAGAAAATCTGGTCTTCACCAATTTTTGAAGTGGTCGCTTCATGCTCCACTTTGGCACTCGGATTTCGAACCTCTACGTATGGGAAGGTGTGCGCACCACAGCGGTCACCGAGGAGCATCGAATCACATTGCGAAAAGTTTCTCGCATCCTCAGCGCCCTTCTTGACGTCGACCAATCCTCGATAGGTGTTTTGCCCCTGGCCAGCACTGATCCCTTTAGAGATGATCGTGCTCTTGGTCCGCTTGCCGAGGTGCACCATTTTGGTCCCGGTATCGGCCTGCTGGAAATTGTTGGTCAGAGCTACCGAATAAAACTCACCAATAGAATCGTCTCCTTGCAGGATGCAGGAGGGATACTTCCAAGTGATGGCTGATCCTGTCTCAACCTGTGTCCATGAGATCTTTGATCGATCCCCTTTGCACAATCCGCGCTTGGTCACGAAGTTGTAGATTCCACCGACGCCGTCAGCATCTCCGGGGTACCAGTTTTGTACCGTCGAATACTTGATCGTCGCTTCTTCGAGAGCGACTAATTCGACCACCGCTGCGTGAAGTTGGTTCTCGTCACGCATCGGTGCGGTACAGCCTTCGAGGTAGGAAACTGTCGAGCCCTCATCAGCAACGATCAAAGTTCTCTCGAACTGACCGGTTCCCGCAGCGTTGATCCTGAAGTAAGTGGAGAGCTCCATTGGGCAAGCCACCCCTTTAGGGATGTAGCAGAATGAGCCATCCGAGAAGACCGCTGAGTTCAGTGCTGAGTAAAAGTTGTCCGTGTAAGGAACGACCGACCCCAAATACTTACGCACCAATTCAGGGTGCTCTTTGACGGCTTCGCTGAAGGAACAGAAGATGATCCCCAGTTCCGCCAACTTGTCACTGAAGGTGGTGGCCACTGAAACACTGTCAAAGACCGCATCGACAGCAACATTGCTAAGACGCTTCTGCTCCTCAAGGGAGATACCCAGCTTTTCGAAGGTCTCCAAGAGTTCTGGATCGACCTCGTCCAAACTTTCCAGCTGCTTCTTTGGCTTCGGAGCGCTGTAGTAGATCAAATCCTGGTAATTGACTGTATTCTTCTCAACTTTTGCCCAGGCAGGATCTTCCATCGTCTGCCAATGCCGAAACGCCTTAAGCCGGTATTCGAGAAGCCAATCGGGTTCGCCTTTTCTTTTGACGATCTCGCGGATCGTGTCTTCATCAAGGCCCGGTGGCAGGGAATCAGATTCGACATCGGTCACGAAGCCGAATTCATATTCCTTGTCTGCGAGTTTTTGTAACTCTTCTGCTTCTGACATTATCCCTTTTTTCTTCAGTTCGTCTCTTGAGAACCTGATTCTTCGATGGCTGCCGCCAAAACGCCTCCAGGGATCGACATCTGCTCCAAAGTGATGCCCTCTAGCGTCTCGACGATTTTGTCATTGATGTATTTCCAATTTGCGCTCATCGGACAAAGGGATCCGACGTCACACTGATCGGGCCCCTCTCCTGCGCAATCAGTCATAGAGATCGGCCCGTCCAGAGCAGTGATCACTTGCTGAACCGTAATCTCGGAAGGAGATCGGGAAAGTTGGTATCCTCCCTGAACTCCTCTTCTCGATTCCAAAATTCCTCCGCGGACCAAAGCCTTGAGGATCTTGCTGACGTTGGGAAGAGCAAGACCCGAAGCGGACGCGATTTCTGGAGCTGAGAGCAAGCGGGGATTGAAGCCTACATGATCCTCCCGGATCAGGCAGGTCAGAATCATAATCCCGTAATCGGTTTGTCGATTAAGCCTCAACACGGTATTTACTGCTCTCCAGCGTCAACAGACGGTTTTGACCCCCAGCGATTCAAATAGCTGCAAAAGGCCACTTCTCCACAAAAAAGGACCATTTTTGTCCTATTTAGATTCTCCCATTCCACAAAGATCGGTCAAGTGATCCTGATGGCTAAGATGGGTCCGGTGGTCGAATTCCCTTCTAGGCTCTAAACTCCCTCTGAAGGGAGTCCCAATTGCATGATACAGAAGCTCAATTCGACCATTCTGATGCCCCCAATGACCAGGGCCCGGGACTCCTATCGGACCTATATCAACTGGCCAAACCGCGCCTGACGCTGCTCGTGGTCCTCACCGCAAGTCTGGGAGTCGCCACTTCTTGGGCGTTTCCGGAAACGTGGGAGTCCAGGTTCACCGGAACGACGACTGCATGGCTGAAGCGGTGGCAAGTTCTGATCGGCATTAGCATCGGGACCGCATTCCTTGCCGCTGCCGCAAATGCACTGAACATGCTTTGGGAACGCAAGCAAGACCAACTGATGCGACGAACGGCAGTTCGGGCAACTGCTCGTGGACGAATCGGAAGCGCTGTTGTGATCCCCTACGCAGCTCTACTGACGGCACTTGGAACTTATCTACTTTGGAAATCTGGTAATGACCTTGCTGCAGGGATGGGACTGGCAAGCATCATCCTTTACGTACTGGTCTACACACCCCTGAAAAAGAGAACGCCTCTTAACACTTTATTGGGTGCGATCCCCGGTGCACTGCCACCCTTGATCGGTTGGTGCGGAGCCGGTGGTAGTCCATGGCACCCCATCGGCCTGACCCTCTTTGCAATCCTCTTCATCTGGCAGATTCCCCACTTCCTCGCGATCGCATGGATGCATAAGGAAGAATATGAAAAAGCCGGATTCCGCATGCTGCCCAGTGTCGATCCTGAAGGACACAGAACCGCCCGAATCGCACTCATTTGGTCTCTGCTTTTATGGGGAGTCAGCTTGGCCCCGACATTGGTCGGTCAGGCGGGTATCCTCTACCTTGTCGTCGCCAACCTTGGCGGCTTCTGGATGTCGCTACGCTCTTTCCAGTTGGTTCAACGCAGAGATCGACCCGCAGCGCGTAAACTCTTCTTTGCCAGCTTGATCTACTTACCGCCAGTGATGTCTGCTCTGGTAGCCAGTTCGGGGACCTCATGACCGAAACCGATTTACCCACCCCTGGAAATGCCCCTTCAGAAAAGAAACGCAGTCACGCACTAGGATTATTGTCACTGGGACTCTTCGTTCTGATCGCCGCTGTGATTACATGGCGAGTACCCCATCTGTTCCGGGCGATTCAAGAAGCACGCAATCTCGGACCAGAAGCCTTCCAAACCAATGGTTTTGACCTGCCTGTAGAGCTGCTTGAAGACCCAAGTTTCATACGCTGGGGTGTTCCAGGGCAAATCATCGCCGTCGATAATCCTGCTGTATGGGGCCAAGAAAAGGTTGAAGAGCTCGCGAAGAATTTCCGCAAGAGATTCCTCATCTCCTCCAGTGAAGTGGTAGGGGTTCGATTTGGGTCTGAAGCGAGAGCCTACCCGCTACGATTGCTCCAATGGCATGAAGTGGTCAATGACGTCGTCGGCGGGATTCCCATCTGCGTGGTTTACCATCCCCTTTCTGAGACGATTTGCGTTTTCAAGAGAAGGGCAGACTCGACAACAGGGAAGCCTCTGCTCTTTGGGAATTCAGGCCTGATCCTCGATTGCTGCATGCTTCTCAACGACCGCAAAGGCACAGGAAACCGCAAGCAAGAAACCCTGTGGAGCCCAGTGGATGGGCGCGCACTATACGGCCCCCTCGCTGGAGAGAATCTTGAGTTCCTGCCATTTTCACTGACCACTTGGAGTGAATGGCTCGAGGCTGCTCCTGAAACAGTGGTCATGGCGATGCTGGAATCTCACAGAAACTACTATAAGAAAGAGCCTTATCTACCTTACCGCCAGAGGGACTTACCAAAGTACCCCTATTCCCCTGAAGCACCCGAAGGCCGAAAGAAGTTGTCGCGGGTAAAAGTTGTCGGCCAAGGGTCGAATAGAAGTGCGACCCCTACCGATGGTTCTGATCTGAAATTAAATTCAGAGCCATTCACCGTGAGT
>NHDG01000026.1 GCA_002167285.1 Planctomycetia bacterium TMED53 | reverse complement strand
TTACCCACCAGGCCACCTTCTGCATCAACAGCCTGTGTCACATGATCGGCAATCAGCCCTGGTCCAAAAAAAACACCTCCAAAGACTCATGGATCTGTGCCCTGATCACCTTTGGTGAGGGCTATCACAACTTCCACCACACCTTCCCTGCGGATTACCGCAACGGCCTGAAGTGGTATCACTTCGACCCTTCCAAGTGGCTGATCTGGACTGGCAACCTTCTCGGTCTGACCAGCAACCTGAAACGAACGGAAGCACCGTTGCGGTGGAGAAAGCGTCACGACCGCCAGCTGGAGGTCTACCTCGACCGTCTTGCGGAGACGCTTCCGGAAGTGCATGGCGAATGGAAAGTCCGTGTCGAAAGTGCCAGTCAGAGGGTCGAGGAAACCCTGACCCAATGGGCGCAACAGCTGAGAGAATATCGCCGTGCCGTGAAGAACGGGGAAGTCACCGAATCCCTGCGTCAGGCGGTCAGTGAAGCGCAGAAAGCATGGCATCACTCTTGGAAAGAGTTCATAGCGCTGCGCAATACCATGCCGATTCCGGCCTGATCAGCAGAAGTTTCTCTGAGCTGCCACTTTAAAGGCCGCTCTGTCCTCGACGGGGCGGACACCGATCGTCATCAATCTGGAAACCCCCATTCCCCTGCCTTATTCTAGAGGCCGGGGAAAGAGTGCTTCGTTTTTCATCCGATCTCCCCTTGATAGCAGTTTTTAATGTGCCCCGATTCACCCGACGATCTGGAACGCCAGGCTCGTGAAGCCATTCGCCTTTTTCAGGATCAATCAGAGCGCTGGTCTGATCGGGAAGCATTCCTGGCCGACCCTGACCATGCCCACCTCCGAGAGATCCTGACCCGTCTTCTTTTGAATGAGGGCGATTCTCCCCCCGATGCCGATGCGACGGTGGACCTCAACTCCGACGACATGGATCAGACCATCGATTTCGATCGATCTCAGCGGGAAGTCACGACCCCCTCACGACCATCGATGCCTGCTTCACAACTTGGGGTGACTCACCCGGAGGAAATCGGCCCCTACAAACTGATCGAACTCCTTGGTGAAGGTGGATTTGGTGCCGTCTATCGAGCCGAGCAGAGAGGTGATGTCCGTCGATCTGTCGCCCTCAAGATCATCAAAAAAGGGATGGACTCAGAGCAGGTTCTCGCTCGTTTTGATGCGGAAAAAAACGCACTCATACTCATGAATCATCCGAATATTTCCCGTGTTCTCGATTCCGGTCAAACAGAAGACGGCCAACCTTACTTTGTCATGGAGTACGTCGATGGAGCTCCGATCACGGAATACTGCAAACATGAATCCCTAAGCCTTGAAGATCGTCTCAGTCTGTTTCAACAGGTGTGCGAAGGAATCCAGCACGCCCATTCCAAGGCGGTTGTGCACAGGGATCTCAAGCCCGCAAATATTCTGGTCACTCGACAGGACGGCAAGCCTGTTCCCAAAATCATAGACTTTGGTCTGGCCAAAGCTTTGGGAGGTGCGCTGACAGAAAAAACGGTGGTCACCCAACAGCGTCAAATTCTCGGCACCCTCGAATACATGAGTCCGGAACAGGCTCGCAGTGGCGGAAGTGACATCGATACCAAAACTGACGTGTACGCCTTGGGTGTGGTTCTCTACGAACTTTTGGTCGACGTGCGTCCCTTTGATCTGCGCAATAAAAGTGACTGGGAGATGCTTCGAATCATCGAAAAGGATGATCCCCCAAGGCCCAGTCAGCGATTCAGTTCTCTACAAATCGAAAACTCGGGTGAAATTGCTCTTTCACGGGGACTCGATCAACGCAACCTTGCTCAAAAACTCAGTGGCGAGCTCGACTGGATTGTTCTGAAAGCTCTGGAAAAAAACAGGGACCGGCGCTACGAGACTCCCATCGATCTATCGGAAGACGTAGGCCGCTATCTCGCTGGGAACGAGCCCGTCACTGCCCGACCACCCAGCATGATGTATCGGGCACGCAAGTTTGGCCGTAGATATCGAGTGGCACTCTCTGCCCTTCTGATGGTCTTTGTCGCTCTTGCGGTTGGCTTTGGGTGGGCGTTATTCGAACGTAACAATGCCAGAATCAATGAATCCTTGGCCATGCGAAGCTCAGAGGAGGCGCAGCGACAGAAAAGTCTGGCGGAAGCAGCCAAGGTCACGGCTCTTGAAAATGAACAACTTGCCCTGGAGCAGAAAAGTATTGCCGAAGCGGCCTTCAGGGAAGCAGAGCAGGAACGGAACAACACAACAGCGGCTCTCAAGAAGGCTGAACGCAATGCCTACTTCGGGCAGATTCAGGCCGCTTACGGTGCACTGAAGGCTCAGGATATCGCCAGCGTCTATCAGTCCCTCGATTCCTGTCCGGAGAACCTGAGAGATTGGGAATGGAACCATATTCGCAATTCCTGTGATTCCAGTCTTCAGACCATCAAAATTGAAAGTGCGGGGCCTGTTTTTGGTCTGCAGTGGAGTCCGGATTCCTCTCTCTTTGCCGTCGGTTCATGGGATGGCAGACTTCGAATCTACGATGGGAAGTCCGGCGATCTGATTCATAACCTGAATGTCAGTGAAAAATTCGTTGAAGTACTGGTCTGGGATCCGGATGGAAACAGAATTGCCACCGCAGGTGGGGATCGTGCAGTCAAAATCTGGAATGCCCGAACTGGCGCTCTACTCAAAAATTTTGAGATAGACCAGGAAGACCAAACCATTGGCTCATCCTGGTCTTTGGCCTGGGACCCCAACGGAACGCGTCTGGCTTCCGGCTATGTCGGGGGCAAGATCATTATCTGGGACCTCGAAACGGAAACACGTCTGCATACCCTGACCGATTCGGGGGTTTTTGTTTATGGGCTCGCCTGGCACCCTACGAAACCCGAGCTGATCGCAGGAAACGATCAAAGCACCATCAGTGTGTGGAATCCCGATTCTGGAGAACTCCTTCAGGCTTTCTCAACGGATCAAATCGAAATTTTATGCTGTAGTTTTAGCCCTTCCGGTGACCGATTGATCACTGCAGGTAACAGTACCGATATCAAGGTTTGGGATACTTCGACCTGGCAGTTGCTCCAGACGCTGGAGGGACACAGCAAATCTGTGGAATGTGTTGATTTTAACCCGGACGGATCAGCTTTCGCCTCTGTTTCTCATGACCGTACCATTCGTCTTTGGGAAACCGATTCAGGGGAATCGCTGCAAACACTCACAGGTCATATCCGACCGGTTTATGAAGTCAGTTGGAGTCGGGACGGAGACCGGCTTTTGAGTGGAAGCTTTGACGAGGTCAAGATTTGGCATGAAGTCACCCAGTTATCAGGCTTTTCTCTGACAGAGACCGAGAAGTCCTCTCTGGTGGGAGCTTTGACCAGTGCTGTGCTCTCCGCCGACGGAAGCCTCGTGGCCGGAGGTACCAACGAAGGCAGTATTTACATTTGGGATGCAAGCAATGGCGAGCTGCTACAGGTATGGGGTGGATATCTTGGCGGCGGTCCTATTCGGTGGCACCCCACCGAACACATTCTGCTTATCGGCACAAACGCAGGAACGATTGCCCTTTGGGATTTGGCAGCCGCTAAACCACCCATCTATTTCAAGCATGAGGAGGCCACAATCGACTCGGTGACCTGGAGCCCGGATGGAACCTTGTTTGCAGCTTCGGTCGATCAAAGAATCCAGATCTATCCATCGCGAACGAGAGAAAGTCTCCAGACTCTGGAAGGAGCTTCAGCCAGCATCTCTGACATCGACTGGAGTCCTGATGGCAAATTCATGGCCTCCTCATTGCAGAACGGCAGTGTCATGATCCATGACGTTTCCAGCGGTGAGATTTTGAGCCAATACTCTCCAAACTATAACCGTGAGGAGCTCTGGAGTGCCGGTACGCTTGAACTGGAAGCGTTGGTTCTGGAATGGAATCCTCAAGGGACCCAAATTGCGGTGGGATATAACGACTTCAAGATCCGGCTTTGGGACAAAGAATCTGGTGAAATTCAGCAGGTCTTTTCCGGTCACACAGGTGAGGTCCTCACCCTCTCATGGAATCCAGCTGGAAACCGATTCGTTTCCGGCAGCAGTGACGGAAATATCCGGATCTGGGGAGTGGATACAGGGACATCTCTCCTGACGCTGGGTGTGCTTTCTGGACAGGTCTTTGAAGTCGACTGGGATACCGGTGGCGAGAGCATCGTCGCCTGTGACTCGAAAAACAATGTGCGTATCTTGCACCAGTCCGCTTACAAAGAGCGCTCAACGACCGTTCTCGGTTTCCAAAATGCCCTCGACCTGCTTTCACCGCTGGTTCAGGCCCAGATCGATTCCGGTGCTGATCAGCCGACGATTCGGACCTGGCTCGCAAACAATCGTAGCCTGACTCCTGTCCAAAGACGGGCTGCAAGCTTCCTGATCCTCGACACTCTGGATGTGTATGGGAATAATGCCTCTACCCTCGTCCAACGAGCTTCGAAACTGTTGACTCCGAATCAGGAGTCGAGTGAGGCCGATTTGGACCTGGGACTAAAAATGCTCCAATCCGCTCTGAGACTGGAACCGGGTCGAACCCTTACACTGGACAGCATGGCCTGGGTCCTGCTGGAACAGGGGGAATATGATCAAGCCCTCGAAATAGTGGAAAAGGCGGCCACAGCCTTTTCAAATGAACCCAAGACCTTTTTTTGGGAACAACGCAAAGAGTACTTCGACACCCGCCGCAAGCAGCTGTTCGATCGCGTCGAGCTCCTTGCGCCTTCAGATAAAGGGGAAAACGAGTAATGCTCTACCAGCAGAACTTTCCATGGAGCCACCTTTTGATCGGAATCAGACTGCTTGCAGTGGCTGTGCTTCTCGGGGGCTGTTCGATTCTCCAACCCTTGAATACGCCCCAGTCGATGTCTCTTTTCAATGGCCAGGATCTCAGCGGTTGGCATACCGACATCCCCGCCGCCGATTCGGGAGATTCGGTCCCGGCTTCCTTCTCCGTCCAGGATGGTCTGCTGATCAGCCATGGCTCCCCCGGGGGACATCTGATCACCGACGAAGAGTACTCCAACTACACCCTGACTGTCGAATACCGCTGGGCCGGTGAGCCAGGGAATTGTGGCATCCTCGTCCACGCCTCGACCCCAAGACGTCTCTACGGAATGTTCCCCCAATCGATCGAGTGTCAGATGTATCACGGCAACGCTGGTGACTTCTGGTGTATCGGTGAAGACATCACCGTCGACAACATGGAACAGCGCCGTGGACCCAGGGAACGCTGGGGAGTGGAAGAAGGTCAGAGCCGTCGTGTTCTGAACATGACCGACGACTCAGAGAACCCGGTCGGCGAATGGAACACGATGGTCATCCGCTGCGAAGGCGACCGCGTCACCGTCGACGTCAACGGTGATCGGGTCAATGAAGGCTATGGCTGCACCGCTGACCGTGGCAAAATCGCAGTGCAAGCAGAGGGCGCAATGGTCGAGTTTCGACGATTGGAGTTATCTCCTCTCTAACGAAACGGAGCTGATCGATGACCCCCTTTCGCATTCCTCACTTTCGCACTCATCACTTTCTCTCTCTTCTCTTGCTCTTCTCTGCACTCTTTCTTTGCTCCCCCCTCGAAGCGCAGAAGTACCCCCAAAAAGCCTCTCCCTTTGACGAGATTCGTTGGAAGGATGGCCAGCCGGAGGTTCGCGTCGATGACACCTGGTACTCCCCCATCTCGATCGATGGGATCGAAGTCAGCGAAATCATTGCGACTTGCGAAAAGCGTTGGCCTGGGCAAGTGGAGAAGCGCTTCACCGAAGATTTGATGGAAGCTCTGAGCCTGATGAATCATCGCTGTGGCGATACGGTCACCTTGCGACTCAGAAGTCTCGATACTGGAAAGACGGAGCTATTAAAGGGTGTTTCCAATACCCGCGACAAAAGACAGAGACTGCGCGATGCTCGTAATCCGGGGTCGGGTCGACCGAGTCCTCTGCGCAGGACCCCTGACTGGCTCACCCGAGATCAGGTCAAAACAGAGGTGGAGTTTTTCAAAGCAGCCCTACGAGATCAGTTCGCGTATCTACACCTCAAGGGGATCGATCTTGACCAGGCAATCGTCGAAGAAATCCGCTCCCGCTTCTCTACGGGGTTACCGGAGAAACTGCCCACCTTCGAACTCGCCGCCATCTTGCACCAAGTCCTCATGCGTTTCGGCGATGGCCATGCCCGGGTGAGTGCTGAAGGATACCGACCCGATCGCATGGCACCCTATACTCCCTTTCTGCTGGGAGAGAGTGAGGCGGGCATCGTCGCCTTCCAGCCCAACAGGAGCGGCTATCTCCACCGAAGTTATCCCATCCTCCTCGAGATCGATGGAACTCCCATCGAGGACATCATCGATAGACTGATGCCCCTCATCGCCGATGGCAGTCGCCAGTTAAAAAGAAATCGGTCACTCCGGCTGATTCGATCCGTCTCACTATGGCGAACCTTCGAAGAGAAACCGCAAAGTCAACGGGGTTACGACTTCGAGGCCCTCAAGAGACCCTTTGAGGTCAAGCTGAGTTCCCCGAATGGGAGGAGAACCAAATCGATCCGTGTCACCCCCACCGATCAAAGACCCATCTATGGGGAATGGCCCGCCAGCGAAAGTCGGCTCCTCAATCAGGATGTAGGCTACCTGCGCATTCCCCAAATGGACGCGGACGCAGTCAGAGAAATTCGCGATTCGATGGATCGATTCCGCAAGACAAAGGGGCTCATCGTTGACGTTCGTAGCAACGGCGGTGGCAGTCGTGAAGCGCTAATCGCCCTCGCGGGCTACCTGGTAGCTGACGATTCAGATCCCTGGGTCGGCAACTTCGCCGCCTATCGCAAATCAGCCAAATTCGACGATGACCATCTCGTAAAACGATTCATGTACCCCGTCGAAAGTTCCCACTGGGATAAGCAACAGCGCGAAGCCATCGACAGATCCTTAAATAGCTTTAAACCCGATTGGAAACTCCCGAAAGGGTTCAGCTCCTGGCACGCCCTTGTCCTCGGCAAAACAGGCCATAAGGACGAATATACCTACAAGGCCTCCGTGGTGATTCTCTCCGATGCGGGTTGTTTCAGCGCCACCGACATCTTCCTCGGAGCACTGGAGATCCTCCCACAGGTCACACTGATGGGTAGCGCGTCCTCGGGGGGCAGTGCCCGATCCCAGGGCTTTACCCTGCCCATATCGATGATCGAAGTGCGTTGTGCGTCGATGGCAAGCTTCCGCCCCAACGGAAAACTCTACGACGGCATCGGCGTCGAGGTGGACGAAGAGACCCTGCCGACTCCTGAATACTTCACCCACGGCGGGGAAGACCCGGTTCTAGAGCGAGCCATCAAGCACCTCAAAAAACAGGTGCGAGACTGAGGACCCGTTGCTAACCGTGGTGCGGAACCAGGCGTTCGACGGGTAGGCCCGCCACTTCCCTGAGTACGGCGTCGACGTATTTCTCGATCATCTTGCCGCGCCACTGGGGGGCGAAGTCGGTGTTGCCGAGGGGGTTGGCGCCATCTCCCTTGCGGGCGAGGGCCGCGGCTTCAGCGATGGTTTCTGCGGTCAGTGGCTTGCCGATGAGGTGATCGATGCTGTCGCTGCAGCGCACCGGGGTACTGCCCACAGAGCCGAGCCAAATCTCGATGCGATCGGTGGTCTCGCCGTTGCACCCTGACGCGACGGGATGCGAGATGGTAACGCGGTCCGCGGCGAACGCCGATATCGATCCCGAGGCACCGCGGCCGAGTGAGTTCGACTTTGAGCCCACCGCCCGCTCGTCGGAGATCAGCGGCGAAAACCGGATGCTGGAAAAGTCAGG
>NHDG01000025.1 GCA_002167285.1 Planctomycetia bacterium TMED53 | reverse complement strand
CGCACACCGATCGGAGTTTCGCGAGGGACCTTTCCTTAAATGGGAGAGGATATCAATTGTCTCGTCCCAAATTCCCAGCACCGACACAGCGCATGCGATCGCAAAAAAAATCCGACAGTCCGTGTCTGGAAACGTACCTCTAAGTCCTGAAATTACCTCGGATCTTTTTCAAGTAAAAACTTCGGATTGGACCCCACTGAGCGCCGTCTCCAATCCAGATTTCCTTCGATTTTTGCAACAATCGACCTTGGGGGAAATCAGCCCCATCATGACGAATGAACAGGGCCCATTTTTTGTCCGAGTTCTCGCCTATCGATCACCTCAGCAAGTTGATTACTCCTCGGTTCGCGACAAAATCAAATCAATCATTTTAGACGAGCGTCGGAGTTTAGCTGAAACTGAGTATCTGTCACATCTTCGAAATCGCGCCGTTATCTGGTCGGCAATCCATCTAGAACCGCAGCCTTTATCCCCTTCAGATTGACCGTGGAATTGGAGCGATCAATGCGTTTTTCAAGTCATTCGCTGAGAGACACAAAGAGGTGAGTGAGAATGTCAGGAGAGGAGTTTGATGAGTCAAACACATCTTTAAGCCGAAATTGGCGTAAAGGTCGACGTCGGAACGAGAATTCACAGTTTCGGTGGCAGAAAAGGCAGGCGAGCGACACCCAGAATGCGTACTTTGGTAGCAAGAACGTTTCGATTTTCGCAACCATTCTAGGCTTGGCAACTCTCTTCGGCCTTGCGATGTTTCTATGGATCCTGTTCGCTGCCCCAAGACGAACGGAATTTCTTATCATCGCGCCAACCAATTATTATCACCCGCTACCCCCCATCGCATGGACCGTCGAGGATACCAACTCGATCGAAGCTCTAAATCGTGAAACGATCAACGTCCAGAACGGCTCCCCTGCATTTGAATACCGGGAAAATTGGGACACGCGTTTTACGAATGACCTGCAGAATCTGGCCAATAGTCGGGCAGAGTGCCTTGTCATTGTTTTCCGCATGCACGGCGCTGTTAACGAAGATCTGATTCCATGCTTGATTCCACCCGAGTATTCAGATGTCCAGTCGCAAGATCAGAGGGGTTGGATACTGGCAAGCAAAAACTGGATTCCGATCAGCGAAATTTTTGAGCAACTGAAATCCCCCAGTTTGAACAAAAAAAACAAACTCCTCGTCTTTGATTGCAATCAGCAACTGGAAAATTGGGATCTCGGGGTATTTGAAAATCGATTCTTCTCACGTCTCGAAGAAGCTTTCAAAAAATCGGAACTGCCCAATACGGCGATACTAACCGCCAACCGTGATCATGAATGCAACTGGTCGTCGGAGACACTACGGCACTCCGTATTTGGCCATTATCTTGCAAAAGGGCTGGCAGGTGAGGCCGACGACCCGCAGATGAACTTCGGTAATGGTGACTACCTTATTAGTCTAAAAGAACTCTCTGAATACGTACGGCAAAAGGCCCTGAAGTGGACCTGTCGCAATCGAGGGAAAAGTCAGTCTCCCATGCTGCTGCTGGGTGATTTGACGGGCGATGTCGTGATCGCATCCCGCCCAAATAAATGGACCCAGAAAGAATTATCAAGACCGTCGCGTGCTGTCCCGCAAACTGTGACAGAGCAACAGCTTGACAAACTATGGAGCGATATGGATGCGCTCCAGTCCGCCCATCCCCTCACCTATTCCCCATTTCAGTGGGAGAGCATGCGGCAAGAGTTAATACATCTAGAGAAACTCTCCCGCAGCGGAGCCGCCTATCTGGACATCGCCAAACGCCGCTACATCAATCTAGCCATTAAGACTCAGTCGTCCAGAAAAAAACTATCGAAACTTGAAGGAACTCACCCGTCGATTTTTGATCGTTGGAACGTCTTGGCGAACCGG
This sequence comes from Planctomycetia bacterium TMED53, assembly GCA_002167285.1. GTDB lineage: Bacteria > Planctomycetota > UBA8108 > UBA1146 > UBA1146 > UBA12191. Next base: position 5,828 of record NHDG01000025.1, on the reverse strand, counting down.
CCCTTCCGATCGCCAGCGGAACTTCATTTACATGACGTATCGCTGGGTCAATATCTGGGAGCAATTAGCGAGACAGTAGCGGGCACCATTCGACCAGTAATCCAACGCTTGGCAGCCGAGTGGAGCGAGACTGATGCCAACAAGTTACTAGCTGATTTCAACAACAAGCGAACAGATACCTACTCAATTATCGCTCTGCTCGAATTTATGAATCGATATCGTACCAGGTCTCTTTGGAGAACAAATCCAGATGTTCTAGCCGATTTGATTCGCTGCCACGATTTGGCCGATCGCCTTGCAGTCCCGAACGTAATTAAGGGAGAGTTCATCGATCAGAGGGCTCATGCTCTCGTCAGACCTTGGCTTGACAAATTGGATGAAAGTCGACGAATTACTCAGGATTTATTGGCGTCAACAAACCCTGCTGACATTCAAACCGTTCGAGACCAACTCAATGAATTGCTGGAAGACTATGCAAAAATTGAAGCAACCCTCTTGAAAGCTTCCGAGATTTTCCAAGTGACTGACGAGGCGAAAGTGAATCTTTCATATTTCGCCCAATGGTCAGTAAGCCCCATCAGAAGTGGCGAGATATTCACTGAAATTGCAGGCGACTCGTATGCTTCTCGCGCCATCGATCCGATTGCAGTTCAAAAAGACTTAGAGGAGCTGCTGCAGAGATTCGAGATTGAAACCGCCATCTCTGAGTCAATTTCCAATTCAGAAGTCAATCCAGCGCGTTTTAGCGATCTTTTCCAGTACGCCGAAATATTTCAAAATTCCTACTCCGAGTTGCAAGAGTCGTTCAAGGACTGCCTAAAAAACCAACTTGAAGCGGATCCAACCGCTTCTACCCTTTGCGAGTTACTGGCGTTACTTGAAATGCCATTGCTCAACAACTTCGAACGCAGAGAGGCTCGCACTAAGTGTCAACTCATCAGCGAATCACTCAGCAATCACTCTGAATCCGCAGAAGAAACGCATAGTTTGCGAATGGACGTCACCTCGGATACGTCCAATAAGCATCGCAGCGAGGTTCTTAAGATCTTTGTGGATGACTTATTGCCCAATAATGAGCAACTTAGCGAACAGACAAGGGGCGCGAGTTTGAGAGAATATTTGCTCTCACTTCTGGCGAATAAGGCGGCTGAAATTGGTCAGAAAAGGTCCATCGAAGCGATTAGGCAAACCCTCAGTGAGCGTGTCCGCACGTTGAGATCCGTCGCGCGATTTTATTCTCCAAACATTTATTCTCCATCCACCACACCTTCCCAAGATCCAGTAAGAAGTCTGCAAACAATCGATCTCTCTCAACTCCTCATTTGGCATGCCCATCGCACTCAGAGCGACTTCTGGGGAAACTTCGGTCATTTGAAGCACCCTTTTTACCTCACTTCAAGTCAAGATCAGATTGATGCTGCGAAGAGTGTCTTGCGCATTAAATTTGCAGAAGTACTGAATCAAGTCGTATGGCCCACCCAACTTGAAGAATCATTCCTATTCAAGACGATTCCGAATCAACGTGTCACCTATGCACAAGGTAATGTTGCATCTCTGAACGTCAAGGTTTCCTCGTCCTCAAAGTCGCTCACCAGGACCGGTCGTGTCGCTCTCATTATCAGAAATTCAGTTGATAACACTCGTCCCATTGACGGAATTGAAATTCGTCGAGCAGGGAGTCAGCTTCAATTACAGAACACACTGGAAATACCAGCAGAAAGTGAAAACGTACTATTTCATCTCACGACTCAGAAGCCGACCGATCGGTTCGGAAACTACGAAGCTGTTGGAGTTTTTCGAGGACATGAAACGACTTCTCAATTCGTGGTTCAGAATGTTGGCGGAGTCACAACAACGTTTGTTCCAAACACTGCCCCCTCCGAAGTCGTTGTTCTTCGAAGCCTACCTAAAATTCCGTCTGTCGTAGTCGTTGTTGATGGCTCTCACAGCATGAGTTTTGAAGTCCCGACGGAAGCGACTCAGGGCAAGTCGATTTCTCTTCTTGACCGATCACGAGGATTGGTTTCCCTTCTTTTGAGTCGGCTTAGCGAGAATAAAGAGACGAGACTGGGCGTTCGATTTTTTGGACACCGCGTCGGCTGGAGTGTGGACCAGCCGAACAAAGTTTTGCGCCAAAACAACTATATCGAACCGATTCCAGATTCAAAATCACCCAGCGATGATGTGGAACTTGTGTTACCTCTCGGCCGGTACGATGAATTCGCCGCCGCAAAAGTTCAAAGCCGGTTGAAGTCGATCGCACCTTGGGGACAAACCCCTTTATATCTTGCAATTGTTGAAGCGTTGAAAGATTTTGACACCGACTCAAAGGATACCGTGAAAAGCATTGTGGTCTTTTCCGACGGTGCAAATTATCAATTCAACCCTGGTGTTCTAAATGATTCTACGGTCACTCCAACATCCGCAGCCGAGGTGATCAACGCGTGGAAAACTCACCCGGACACCACCATTTATTTTGTTGCCATGGGACTTGAGACGATACCGGCGAATCTCGCCGACACTGAGATCGGTGTGATCCTGAACCAGACGAGAGGAAAGTTCTTTACGGAGAATGAGTTTGCCGAACTCATCGGGCAACTTGAAAAGCCTTCGACCATGAACAAGTATTCGATTACACACGATGGAAAAACCGAAAGCGAACCGCTTGATCTAACGGTACCTTACCGCCCGGATCCATCCGAATTGCCACTTGGGCTGAACATCAACGTTCAATCATTGAGTCAAGATGTGATCCTCGAAGGCGGTGAGGCTCTGGCATTTGAGCCCAGTACAAATGGGGACTATCTGAGACTCAATGACGACGAAATCAACGTGATTGAAAATGCCTTTTTAACAAAACCTGACGGGTTGGCTTCCGGTACTCGAGTTGGCCTTTTTCAGCCCTATCTAAACGGAGAGAAGGCGAATTTTCAAATCGTATTTTATGACGCCGTTTTTCGGTACCTCCCGAAGCCCAAAGAAATATGGATTGAAATTACACCCTTGCGGGATGGAAAACCGGCTTCCCCGACACCCTTCTTATTCTTCGACCGTGACTTCAGTCCGAAAAAGGCGTTTCCAACATTGTTGTGTTCGGTAAATCGGTGGCCGGAGGGTGCCAATGCCGCAGCAGTACACGTATGGGCGAGTGATCAACGCACTGCATCCACGGCAACAGTGACCCAGAAAGAGATCGAGGATTCGAAACAGCCGCTTTTTGAAAAAGAAATTGAAGGTATCAAATGTCGCCTTAATTTTGGGCCTGACTCCGACAACGACCAGCTGAACCGAGTCGATGTTATCGAGTACCACGGTGCCAACGAAAGTTCGCCTTCTGCGTTGCGAGTGGAAACATCTTCAGAGAGTATCGCTCAACCCCTTGAGATCATCCGCCAGTATGACCATCAGAATCGGGTGGTCATGCACACCTTTTTCTTCCGAAAATCCGATTTTGATAATGGCAACAACAACTTTCAAATTGACTTTACAACACGCAAGGCGATTCTGGCGGCGAGCGATCGAATTCTTGATCCAGCCGGCATTCGAACCTCGGTGAATGCTCTCGATGACGTCATTCAGTCGACTCCTCAGAACTAGTTGAAACATTGGCCGCTGCTTCAATTCTTCGGCTCCCATAACAGACGACATCTTCGGCCGCTTCCGTCCGTCGAAGGAGCTTCAGTTGGATACCCAATTGCTTCTCTTGATCTGCTCGGAGATACGGCTCGCTTGATATGTTCCCTGGACCTTCAAGATGAACGCTGATTTGCCGGATGAGTGTTTGAAGTTTTATCGCATCCATCTCGGAGGTCATTAAGATGGTCAATTTCGTCCGAGTTGAATTTGGACCGCACCTTCCTATTTCTACCGGCAAACCTATCGAATTATCCTGCCAGAAAAGTGAATCTCCCATCAAAGAAAGCGGGCCCTCCTTCACACCTAGAGCTCCCTCAAGAGATAAACAATATCTCGAACCTTCTTCACTTTTTGTCAAACCCCATTGGTCAACAGAAGCGTTCGTTTTTTGACTTTTCATCACGACAATCTCTACAGTCAACTCCCAACCCCGAAGATCGTAGTGGGATGGCATGGAAATTCTCGCCTCCGAATCAATCGATTTCGGCGTCATGTCAACATTCAGGGGCATCTGCGATAGTCGGACAGAAGGCGGCACCGGCGTTGCCGACCAGATCAACGCCTTGCCATCTTCGCTCGCAGAAAGAATTGCGTCGCCGTCGGGAAAGAAGTCGGCATGTACTACTTTTTTTCGATGCCCTTTGAGCGTCAGAACCTGTGTTGACAATGAGTTATCCGTTAAAGGGTCACTCACTGGTACATCGGCGGGTTCCGGTGTATTTGTGATCAGTCGACGTCGTTCCACCTCATCCGGGAATCGCCATAGCTTCATCGTTTTATCTTCACTGCCGGTTACGATTCGCTTGCCGTCTGGGGAAAAAGCGACAGACGTGAGGCGTTCGGTATGGCCTTGTAATTCATCAATTTTTATCAATTCGGACGACTTGTTGCCTCCGAGCATCCAGAGTACGGCCTTGAAGTCAGAAGTCGTTGACGCGAGGCGTTGGCCATCAGGACTGACAGCAATAGAGTCAATCGACTCTTTGCTTCCGCGTATTTTGCAAAGGATTGTCCCTGAGTCGTTGTCCCAAAGGCGAATGAATCCATCTTCCGAGCCCGTGACAATGTGCTTGCCATTCAAAAAGAACGCGGCGGAGTGAATGTTCTTTGCTTCACGATCTTCAAAGGAACGAATTAAGGTTCTGGACTCGCCATGAATTTGCCATACCTGCATCAATCCCTTTTGCCCGAAAACCAAGAGTTCGGGCGGAGTCCGTTTTTTTGGTGAAAAAACGACTCCGTGAATTTCCAGCGGCAGTGTCTCATTTTCAAGGTCAGATCTTTTGAACTGAAAGGTCTGCAAGACACGATGTCTCTCGAGGCTCCAAATCTTGATGACCTTCTGGTCCGTCGATGCCAAGAAGCTTTCATCGGGGCTGAAGGCAATCGAACTGATTGGACCATGAGGTTCGAAATTACGCTCATTGACTCCCGAGTCCAGATCCCACAACCTTGCCCGCTTTCCGCCGATGGTCACAAGTTGTGGCTTTCGTCGGCTTGAATTTTCATGACTAGGTGCCATGAGTAATGACCAAAGCGCGCCGAACGACGAAGGAGGTGCCCTCCAGACTGGAGTAACGTTATTGGACTCAAAATTCCACTGACAGATCGAAGTATTTGCGTCAGATTTAGCAACGGCCGCGAGCACGGTCCGATTGTCCGCCCGGAATAATACATCGTTGATCGACTCGGCCGTTGGGATTGTTAAACATCTCGGCTCCTGTTGTGGGTCATTCAAATCCCAAACAAAGAGAGTTGGCACCAAGGTAGGCGTTCCGGAGGCGTCTCTTTTCTGTGTTGAACTTATTGTTGCTAGTTGAGTTCCATTTTTTGATAGAGACATCGCATTCACAGGGCCTGGGTGTAGCATAAGATCATCACGGACTTCTTCTTCCGTTTCTAAATCCCATTGACTGACAGTGTGATCACTGCTTGCAATCAGCAGTCGATTCCTATCGGCCGTAAAGACCAGATCTGTGACAGCAAAGCCCCATGTGATGGCGGAAAACCTGCTTTTTAGCCGCCAACATTGGTCCTCGTCAGAATATTCCCAGACAAAAACATTCCCCTTACTATCTCCTGTCGCAATAAAACGATCACTTTTTGAGACGTCGACTGCCGTGACTTGCCCTGTCGAAAATTTGGCATCCGTCCGATCCTGCCAAGCCTTCGCACCATCCAAAACTTGAATG